>JAITUM010000114.1 GCA_031286305.1 Candidatus Fibrimonadaceae bacterium
AGAAAATGATGGAAAAGCTCAAGAAGAAATTCTTGCAATTTATTTACAAACCCTTTTTTCCACAAAATTTACTGCCAATAGCAGCGTAAGTAGGTTGTTAAGGAACGACTATTTAAAAAATAAGATGCGTTTGCCCTGCCCATACCCTATACCCTTCTCGCTTTGCATTTCGCTGGTGAACCGTGACTACCCTATCAAATCATCCAAACAGTTCAGCAATTCATTTAAACTGTTATTACGTTTTCGAACATTTAAATATAAATTTTCATAATCCAAGGCTTTTACCGTTCGCTCCACATGCCTTTTTCTTTTGTGATAAGCAAGCTCGGCCCTGTGATAAATTTCATGCAAAATTTTAGCGGGATGCGGCAAGTCTTCCGTGCTGTCTTTTCGTAAATCAATGCCCGTCACAGCATTTGCCACTCTAACCGATAATAACGGGGAAAGCTTTTCGTAATGCGTTTCTTCTGCTATAAACCAAGCTTCTATCTCCCTGACAGCAAGCACTATATTTATTGGAATATTAGTTTCGGGAATGCCATAACGCAACATTTTTCTCAGCAATGCAATGTCCGTTAAAGGATATACATCGCGAATCCCAATAACGCTGGAAAAACCCTCTCTGCCAAGAGAAGCTAACTGGTCAACAACATCAGATTTCACAGTTGAATTATCTCCGCCCCCGCGGCAATCGTAAATTCTAAAATAATATGCCGTTTTTTTTGTGGTCTTTGTGCTTTGGATTATTGTTATTTTTCTAGCACCTATTTTACCCGCAAATTGCGTGTTCTCAATAGCAATTTTTCTTCTATCAAAAATTTGTTTGAGCAATTCAATGGCAAAAAGCTGCTCTGTTTGGCCTTCCACAAACAAGGCTATTTTTTTCATTCCACAACCTCTTCGGAATTGATAAAATCAGTTGCCAAAAAGTCAAAATTATTTAAACCGGTATATTCAAATTCATCATATTTTTCTTTTTTATTGTGATAGTTATAAGCCTTGCACTGCCCACCTGTTCGTTGTATTACCTGCCAGTATTTTAAAGGCACATTATTCATTACAAACCTGTCATTTGTGGACATAATCAATTGGCATTTTCCTTCGCTTGCAACTCTTGAAAGCAATTTTATCATGCTGGTTGAACGCGCAAAATCCAAACCCTCTCCTATATCATCAATGATTATGGTTGTCGGAAGATTTTTGAGCGTATTGTATGCCATCTGAATTATGAGCGACAAGGCTCTGAACATTCCCTGAGACATTTGCTGCAGCAATATTGCAACATCAACATTTTTTTCTTTCACATATATAGTCGAAGAATCCGTGCCTATCTCCAGCAATTCATAACCTATCTCATTCATAAAATTTATAATTTGTTCTTTAAAATTCTCTGCCAATTCCTCTTCACCCTTAGTGTATAAATCAATTACATCTTGGCGTTGTTTTGAATTAAAAGCATGCATTATCAAACCTTCGACCCATTTCACAAATTTTTCTTTGTTCCCGCAGAATTCTTCGGACTGAATTTTTCGATGTGAAATATTAAGTTTGCATTTATAAATATCCACGCCATCGGAAAACTCAACATCGTAATTAGCCGACTCCGGAAGCGGCTTGCCTGCGAGTATATTGCCAAGCCGTGCAATTTTTGTGAGCGTTTTTGTTTTCCCTGTTGCATTTTTACCAACAACAAGATTAACACTTCCCAAAACCATGCCATTTAGCGACCACGCTTTAGGTTCATTTGCAAATTCAAAATAATCAAACTTTTGCAGTATCATAAACTACCTCTTTCTAAAACCCTTGCAATCTGCGTCTTGCATAGTGCGGTTGTTAAGATAACATTGCCACACCCATTTGTCTTCTGCAACTCGGAACCTTGCCCACCCATGGTACTCGCATTTGTGGTTCAAATTCCTTACAGACATTAATTTTCTATCAAACCATTCTCTTTCTTCGCCTGTATGGTACCACACTCTGCCTCTGCCGTGGTTAGTCCACATTCTCTCTTTGCCATAACAAAAATCATTCACAAAATTTTCACGGCAAACCAAAAATCCATCTTCGGTATTCATACATTTTTCATAGCCTTTTCCTCTGGCATACCAGCCGGCAGAAAAGGCATTCGCTACCAAAACAATCAAAATTATGCAACCATTCTTTGACACGTTGCATAATTTAGAAAATTCCACTACCGCCGCATTTTTTTCCCTAACATAACAGCTCCTTCGTAGGATTCATCATCATCGCTATCACCAAAAAGACCTTCGGGGAAATTGTTGTCCATCATGCACTTTTCAAATTTTTCTATTTCAGAACCATAAAGAAGCTCCGAATAGTATTCATCGTAGTAGTGTCCACCTTTTTCGACAGCCTCTTTGCAAGCATTTTCCTTACTGGTTCTAGAAGGCTCTGACAATGATATTTCACAAGACTTGCCATTGTAGGTTACGGTCCATTTCTCGGAATTGCTGTTAACTTTTAAATTATATTTCACAACATCATTTCCTTTTCTTAGTTCGATATTACTGCAGTCTATGACTTTTACTGTCCAATCACCGTCTACTTGTCCGTCTCTAATTTCATCTGTCCAGCAAAAATCGCGTGTAATGGAAACATTTTTTTGCGTAAATACAGCTTTTGTAATATCGTAACCATAGTGACATTCAGTATAACCGTATTCCTCATAACAATGAGCAGCCTTATTTTTATTTCTTGTCCAGGTGCCTATAAGGCTACCTGAATTTCCATTGAAGTTAAATTCCGGAGCATCTGAACTCCGTTCCCGCCACTTAATGGCCAAAACTCCGTTGTTTATTGAATATACTGCCGTCTCAGTTTCTTCATATTTTTGCAAAGTTCCATTGCTTCGACAGTCGTAATTCTCATATGCCACATACGTAAATGAATCATCGGTTATTTCTTTTATGGCAAGACTTTCCGTGAAAGTACCGCCACTAGAGCTGTCTCCTCCGTTACCGTCAGAGCAGGAAAAGGTTAATGCCATGGCTATAGAAATAGCCGCCACGAGAATAGGTTTTGTTCTATTCATGATTTTCTCCTTGTTGGGGATGTTCGCCTCACCTTAGAGAATATAGAAAATTATCGGAATTGTGTGAAAAAAGCCCAGATAATGACCACGTCAAGCGCAAGCAAACCAAAAAATATAGCATATAAACAATATTTAAATATCCCGAATTCTCCCGGCTCCGAAGTGTCTTCTTTGATGGTCTCAACCAGTTTTTTGTATTCTATTTCCGGTGGTTTATAACCGGGTTTCTTAGGTTTGTCTCGCATTGGGTCTTGGTAATTGAAGAATTCGTAGGAATCTCCATTTTTAAATTTGACCGCTATTCTGCCATTTACCGGATGGTTAACAAATTCAACTTCCGCCTCAATTAATTTCTCCACAGAAACTATTTTGCTTGTGATTCTGTCAACATATATTCTGTCAGGGGTTGCCCCCATCCGTATCACAAGCCTTCTTCTAACAAACTCAGCAGACATTTTCGCTAAAATAGAAAATTAATCACTAATTTTCTGTTCGGCTTCTTTTAATGTTTTAAGAGCTTTGCTCAGTTTTTTTAGCTTGAACATCAATAGAGCTATGGCAAGCAGCATAATGATGCAGCAGAGAATAATTCCCAAAAGCGAGAAACCATCGACTTTTTGAGCGGGTGGCAAAGTGAAATCTGCTTTTAAAACAATTCGTTTTGTAAGAGCTTCTTCTGCCGGGAATCTCCAGCGAAGAACATCCGTTTCGCTGTTTATGAGCTTTGCGCCTTGCGGCAAAACAAGAACATATTCCCAGTAAGCAGAGTCACTGCCGGATATTTGTTCCAAAGCAAAAGGCGAAATACCTTCTTCCGGAACAACGGAACCGTCTTCGTTTTCTGCGTTGTAATTTACCACGCGTTCAAAAGAATATCCGTTTTCCTTGTCTATTTTTTTCAAAGAAATATTGCCTATAAAATCTTTCTCAAATTTTTTATCACCTTGCCATGATAGCAGGTTTTCAAAAGTCAGTCTAAAGTTTAACGAATAAAGCGAATCTTTTTGCAAAAGCCACACAGAATCTAATTTAAGTCCTTCAATGGATTTGTAGTTGCTTTTTATGTTTTCTATATAACTTGAATCCGGTTCGCATGGGTAAACACTTGCAAGAAAAGTTGCGCTACCATCATTTTGCAAAACAATGGTATCGGAATATTCATCTATGCAAGCAACAAAACACAGAGCGAAAAGCGCGAGAAAAAAAGATTTCATGGCTATAATATAGAAAAACCGGATTTGTTCCTCAACCTATACGGATGACCTGTTGCTATTTGGTATGCAAAGCGTTCTCTGGCTTTTTCTAAAAAATTTATATAGGTTTTGCTTCTGTAATCCGGGTATGTCCAGTCAAAGGGATGAAAATGACCGTTTTCAAAGTAGAGGGTCACTTCTGCAAAAATGCCCTGTCCCAAGTAAATTCTGTGCCTTTGGTCTTTGGTTGTGGCTAAAAAAAACTGCCCTAGGGTCATGTAACCCGGATCTAGATTGACTTGGCGGTTCCAAATTTTTTCCATTTCATTGGTTTCCAGCTTTATAGCGGCAATGGTTTCACGCTCAATTCTATCCTCAAAAGATAAAAAAGAGCGAAGAGGATTTTTTCCAAGTTCATCTTCGTAATAATTTGTGTGAGCAAAAGGCACAGGCGGCATTTCCAAATCTACCGCTCCAAAACGTTCCGCAAGCTTTTGCCGCGCTTCACCGGCAAACTCCTCATTTGCCGCAAGAACGCCAACAACAAGCCGAACAGGCAAAGGTTTTTTTATAACACCCACAAGGGGAAGATAGTAATTACAAAATTTCCACGGTTCCTTGCTCTCCATCCATGCGAACTCGCATTCCGCTACGCAAATGCTGAGTGAGGCCGGCGATTCCTACTATGGTGGGCACACCCATTTCACGAGCCGCATTACTTTACCGGCACGCGGAAAGTTTGGGTGTCGATTTTCACTATGTAGATTCCTTTGGTTTGGACTTTTATAGTTAATTGAGAATTGAGAATGGAGAATTGAGAATGGACTCTTTCGCCTTTTAGGTTGTATACTTCGACCTTTGCGTTGTGGGGTAGGTTTGTGAGTATTATGGCGTTGCTTTTTGTCTGAACCGTGATTCTCTTGATTAAAGGGTTTACTTGATTGGCGATGATTGGCGTTGTTTCTGCCCATTTTGCGGTTAGTGTGATGCTTGCAGTGATTGGAGCATCGAAATCGAATTCCTCTTCACCAATGTACCAGCCTTTGAAGGTGAAGCCTTCTTTGGTTGGGTCAGTTGGTTTTGTGGCTTTGTCGCCTGCGGCTATTGTTTGCTTTTCTGCTTCTGTGCTGCTACCGTTGTCGAAGGTGATGGTATGAGTTTTCATTGTTACGCCGTTGATTTCAATAAAGCCTTCGTTGTTGCCGTTTTTGTAAGCGATGCCAAGGGTGTTGTTTTGGGTTTCCCAAGTGGCTGTGGCGGTTTCGGTTGGTAGTGTGATTAGGTTGGTGGTGGTGCCGCGGGTGTATTCGAAGGGGCCTTCGCCGGCGGGTTTGTTCCAGGCGATTATTAGGGCGTTGTTGGGGGAGGGTGCTTCGCCGAGGTTGAGGTTGTAGGTGCCGTTGACTATGGCGGCGGTGTTTGCGCCTGTGCCGGCTACAACGCCGCTGTTTAGGTTGAATATGGCTGTGCTGCTTTGCAAACTCACGCCGGTTGCGCCGGAGGAAATGGTGTTGCCGCTGACTTCGCCGCCATTCATGGTGAATATGGCACCGGATGATACACGCACACCGCCGTTGGGGCCAGTGTTACTACTGATTTTGCCGTCGTTCATGGTGAAAGTGCCGCTTGATACTCCCACACCACCACCGCCGTTGCCGGTAGAGTTGCCGCTGATTTCACCGCCATGCATGGTGAATACGCCGCTAGATTCTATGCGTACACCGCCGCCGGTGGAGGAGGTGGAGGTAGCGGTATTGCCGTTGATTTTGCCATCGTTCATGGTGAATGTGCCGCCAACAATGCGTACTCCGGCACCGTAATCAGTTATGTTGTTGCGTAAAACTGTGCCGCTGTTCATAATGAGTGTGCCATTTGCATTAACCCGAAGAAGCGTTGCGCCGTTACTGCCATCAGCAAAACTACCGGTGCGGCCACCATCGATAATGATATTTTCTAAAATAAGCGTTCTGCCACTACCTATTGTGAACAGGTTGCCGCCTGCGCCGCGTGTGAGAGTTACGGGTTCATCAGGATCTTTGCTGCGAATGGTGAGCGTTATGCCTTCTGTTGTGGGTGCGGGAATGCTTACGAGACGGTCGAGGGTGAAGTCTTGCTCAACTTCGATAATAACATTTGTTTCTGCAGTTGTGTAAGTTGCTACTTGAGAATAGAAATGGTGGCCTATAAATAGTGCACCATTGTGATGGGTAATTTCCCTAACTGCCGTATCGTCGAAGAAGTATTGCGTATGTGCAGGCAAGGCACCGCTTTGGACAAACATGCCGCCGTTGTTGGTAACAGCTTTTGTTATGCCTACGTTCATTCCTTCGGCAGGTTCGCCAACATTGATGTATTGGTTGTTTGCGAGAAGAACATTATCTGTTGCTAGAGTTGTGCCGCCAACATTGTTTGTGACTACAGATGTACCGCCAATAGTGACTGTACCGCTTGATACTCTAACACCACCCCCGCCAGTGTTGGCAGTGTTGTCGGTGATTTCGCCGCCAGTCATAATGAAAAAACTGCTTCCTGCGTTCACACCGCCGCCGTATGTGTCGCCGGTATTGTTGGTGATTTTACCGCCTTGCATAGTGAATGTGCCGTTGGACGCTGCACGCACGCCGCCAGCGTTGGCACCGGCTGTATTGCCGCTTATTTCGCCGTTAATCATGGTGAAAGTGCTGCCTGTTCCTGACACACGCACTCCACCGCCGTCAGCAACGGCAGTGTTTCCGTTGATTTTCCCATTGGCCATGATGAATGTGCCAGCTACAGAAACGCCACCGCCCGAGGAAGTGGAAGTATTGCTGCTGATTTCGCCATTGTTCATGGTAAATGTAGCGTTGCCGACTACGCGCACGCCACCACCGCCACTTGAGGTATTGTCGCTTATTTTGCCATTATGCATGGTGAATGTGCCACCACTTTGTATGACTACACCGCCACCTGTAGAAGTAGTAGAAGTATTGCCACTGATTTCACCATTGTTCATAGTGAACGTACCACCGTTCCGAATGTTCACACCACCGCCACCGCTGGAATATATATTATTGCGCAAAACCGCACCAGCGTTCATAACAAGTGTTCCGCCAGCATTGATCCTTACAAGCGAGCCGCCAGCACCACCAGCGAATTCACCTTCGCCTTCACCATCGTCATCGTCATCATCATCACAGCCACTGATTAAAATACCATCTTCAAATACTTCTACACACTCTTCATCATCAAATTTAGCATTGCCTCCACC
>JAITUM010000228.1 GCA_031286305.1 Candidatus Fibrimonadaceae bacterium
TAAGGGTAAAAACTTCCCAAGGTTTTGGCGTAACAAAGTCCAAACCGGAATACGAAGACATTGCTAAGATAGCACAAGAACAGGGCTTGTCTGTGCAAGAAGTTTTGCATAGTTTGTAATTTCCTATTTTCTAACTTCTTTGCATGAAAACAATTGTAGTTAAAATTGGCGGTTCGCTTGCGGTGGATGAGGCAAAGTTGCTGGATTTTGCCGTGGCTGCAGCAGAAATTTCCAAAACTTGCCGCCTTGCCATTGTGCATGGCGGTGGCAAAGATATAAATGCAAATTTGGCATTGCTAAATGAAGAGCCTAAATTCTTAAACGGGCTTAGGGTCACAACTCCTGCTATAATGGACATGGTAGAAATGACTCTGAGCGGCAAGGTCAATAAAAAACTTGTTAGAATGCTACTTTCAAACAACGCCGATGTCGCTGGAATTTCCGGCGTGGATGCAAAACTTTTGGAAGCAAAACCTTTGCAGGGCAAAGGTGATTTGGGGCAAGTGGGCGATGTGTTTAGGGTGAACGCAAAAATTTTAGAAACTCTTTTTGCCGCAAATATAACGCCTGTAATTTCGCCCATATCTTATGGCGATGGAATTTCTTACAATGTAAATGCAGACACTGCCGCTTCTGAAATTGCGGTTGCTCTCAAAGCGGATTGCTTTGTTTTGATAAGCGATATAAGCGGAGTTCTAGACGAAAATAAAAAAATAATTCCTCACTTAAACAAAGAACTTGCAAACAGCTTGATTCAAAGCGAGGTTATTTCCGGCGGAATGATACCAAAAGTCCAAGGTGCTTTGGAATCCATAGACAGAGGTTTAAAATCCATTCACATAGTTGGCTGGGAAGGCGCAGAAGCTTTCAAAGCTCAGATTGCAGGCAGTGCAAATAGCGGGACTATTTTAACGGGGAATTCCCAGTGAGTCTGCTTGACGCAAGATTGAGTCTGCTTTTTTTTGCAATATAGCTTCGGTCTCTTTGGCTTTTTCTATTAAAGCACCATAAGAATCGACCGCTTTTTCCATAACGGCTTTCTCAGTTTTTTCCTTGTTCCCACAAGAAACCAAAACAAGAGCAGCAAATATCAAATAATACATAAGGGTAATGTAGAAATTTTCTCAAGCCTGATTTTCTACCTTCCCAAAATGAATTTAAGAGAAAATTTCATAGCAGGCTTAATTAGTCCGGAAGTTTTACAAAATGCTCTTGAGAATGCAGGGGCAGAAGCGGCTGCAATTAAAAAATGTGGAATTTTAGAAATTCGCTACGATTTGTTCAAAAAAACAGCCGAGTGGAACGAACTTTCGCAAAAAGTTTCAGAGCTTAACCCAAAAGCTCTTAGGCTCGGCACAATTCGCTTGGAAAAAGACGGCGGCATGTTCAAAAATAATAAGACTGAACGTTTACTTTTGTTTTCCAACAAAGATTTAGACTGGATAGATGTAGAGCGAGGCGAAGATTTTTCTTTGGCAAAAAGTATCGGCAAAAAAATCATATGTTCGTGGCATTTATTCGACAGGGTTCCCAGCGAACAGGAGTTAAGCGATTTTGCTGATGAGTGCCTTGAACTAAAAGTGCAGGGCTGCAAGGTAGCAGCAATGGCTCATTCCAAAAACGATGTTCAACCTTTGTATGATTTCGCAAAGAAATACGGGAAAAAATTTGAATTGTTCTCCGCTTTTGCAATGGGTGAGCATGGAAAGGAAAGTCGCATTCGCTCGTTAAAAGAGGGAGCAAACTTAACCTACGCTTCAATAGGCAAAGCCTTAGCCCCAGGGCAATTGAGCGTTGAGGAAATTAATAAAAAATTCTACTTTCAACCCAGTGTTTGACATCATTGTAATTGGTGGCGGCCATGCCGGGATTGAAGCTGCAAATGCGGCTTGGAAAATAGGTATGAAAACCGCTGTGCTTGTTTTTGATAAAAAAAGCATTGGGCGCATGAGTTGTAACCCCGCTATTGGAGGCGTGGGCAAGGGGCAAATGGTGCGCGATATAGATGCAATGGGTGGGCTTATGGGGCGCTTGGCAGACCAGGCCGGCATAATGTTTCGCGTGCTTAACTCCAGCAAAGGGCCTGCAATTTGGGGAAATCGTGCCCAGTGCGATATGGATTTATACACTGAGCTTGCGCAGGCAACTCTGCAAAATCTAAGCGGCTTGGAAATAATAGAAGGCGAAGCGATAAGCATTGAAAAAGAAAATGAACTTTGGAAAATAATGGATCAGAGCGGACAGCAGATGTTTTGCAAAGCGGTGATCATTGCGAGCGGAACTTTTTTAAACTCAAAAATGTTCACCGGCTTGGACAAAGTTAGCATTGGTGGCAGAATAAATGAACCAAGCTCCGATTTGCTTGCTCTATCTTTGCGCAAGTTAGGCATAAAAACGCGCCGCTTAAAAACCGGAACTCCAAGCCGCATAGACTATGATAGCGTTGATTTTTCCAAGTGCGAAGTTCAAGGCGGAGATGCACAGCCATGGGCTTTTAGCAGCAAAAGCGATGCAGCAAACTTGTGCAATGATGCCAAATGTTTCATAACCAAAACCACAAAAGAAACACACAGAATTTTGGAAGCGGCATTTGAAAAAAGCCCTGTGTTCTCCGGAAAAATTCAGGGACTCGGACCCCGCTACTGCCCAAGCATAGAAGATAAAATAAAACGCTTTGCAGACAAAGAAAGTCATCAATTATTTTTAGAACCCGAAACAAAAAATGCAAGCCGCATATACATAAACGGGTTCAACTCAAGCCTGCCGGAAGAAACGCAAATAAAAGCCATGCACACAATACCGGGTTTAGAAAATGCGCAAGTTTTGCAAATAGGTTATGATGTGGAATACGATGCTGTTCATTCTACGGAATTGCACTCAACGCTTGAATGCAAAAAAAATCCCGGGCTTTATTTTGCAGGGCAGGTGTGCGGAACAAGCGGTTATGAAGAGGCAGCTGCACAAGGAATAATAGCGGGCATAAATGCAGCATTGAAAATCAAGGGCAAAGAACCTTTCTTGCTTTCAAGGGCAGATAGCTACATAGGGGTTTTGCTGGATGATATTACCACAATGGAATGGAATGAACCTTACAGAATGTTCACAAGCCGTGCTGAATACCGCTTGTTTTTAAGAGCAGACAATGCCGAGCAAAGGCTCTGCGAAAAAGCATATAATGCTGGAATGTTAACCGAAGATGAATGGAAAAATTATGCTCAGGAAAAGGCTAGAATAGAAACTGCCAGGAAATTTTTAGAAACTTCCAAACAACTTGCAACGCTGAAAAGACCCGGCATAAATGCAGAAGATTTCTTTGCCGTTTTTCCGCATTTTTTAACAAGAAAAGAAAAATGGCACATACTTTCGGAAGAACTTTATAGCGGCTTTTTTATTCGTGCCGCAGAGGAAATTGCGAATCAGCAAAAAATGGCAAATTTAAAAATACCGCAAAATATTGACTATTCAAAAATAAACACTTTGAGCATGGAATCCCGCCAAAAGCTAAGTGCCGCCATGCCGCTAACCTTAGGTGCCGCCGCCAAGGTAGCCGGAGTTAGAGCAGGAGATATGGCAGTGCTCAGGCGAATCGCCGCCCTCCACCCAAAGAAACTAAGCGTTCATTAACACGTTCCTCACCGCTTCTGCGTTTGCGGGTAGGTAGTGGATTGCGTTTGCGTATTTTGGGGAAATCCCTTCCAGTTTTTGCTCGTGATAACCGGCCTTAAATTCGGAAAATTTTAAACCATGCGCTGTGCTAACAACAACAACGCTTTCTTCCTTTGAAATAACGCCCTTTTCACATAACTTGAACAACGCACCCAAAGCAACACCTGTGTGCGGGCAGCAGTAAAGACCGATTTTATCGGCTCGGTGAGCGGCATCTGCAAGTTCTTGCTCGGAAACCTGCTCAACAACCCCGTTGTATTTTTTTATTGCAGCTTCAGCTTTTGGGTAGCTAACCGGATTGCCTATTTGAATTGCGCTTGCAAGAGTTTTTTTTGCCTGCACAGCTTCTAATTGTGAAAAATTATTTTTATACGCCAAGTAAAATGGATTTGCATTTTCCGCTTGTGCAACTATTATGCGGGGTTTCTTTTCTATAATGCCAAGCGCCAGCAAATCGTCAATGCCTTTTGCGAGTGCGCTCACATTGCCCAAGTTGCCGCCCGGAATAATTATGGTGTCCGGTAAGGTCCAGCCTAATTCATGGCAAAGTTCATAGCTAATGGTTTTTTGACCCTCAATGCGAAGGCTGTTCATAGAGTTTGCCAAATAAATGCTTTTATCTGCAGTCACTTCTTGCACAATTTTCATGCAACCGTCAAAATCGGTGTCCAGTGCCAAAACAATGCTGCCGTTTGCAATTGGTTGCACAAGCTGTGCAACGGAAATTTTCCCTGCTGGCAAAAATACAATGCTTGGGATTCCAGCCCTTGCGCAATATGCAGAAAGCGCAGCAGAAGTATCACCTGTGCTTGCACAAGCAACAGCTTTTATAGGTACCTTATTTTTTATTAAATGATTAACCTGGCTAACCAAAACGGTCATGCCAAGGTCTTTGAAACTGCCTGTGTGCGAATTTCCGCAAAGCTTGACATGCAAACTTTTCAGATTCATTTCCTTAGCCAATTTCTGTGCGTTGAAAAGCGGGCTCCAACCCTCTTGAAGCGTTATAATATCTTCTATCGGGAGTTCCGGCAAAACAAGTTCGCGCTTGCTCCACACTCCGCTTAAATCGGCGGGTGCAAAGCTAGAACGTCGGCTTTGAAAAAGATCTTTCCATTCGCTCGGCGAGCGGGATTTCCATGCTGAGCGGTTATGGCTCACTTCCAAGAGCGAACCATCACTGCCTCTGTAAACAACCTGCGACAAAGGATAAGTATCTTCGCCGCTTATGTTTTTGAATTCAGCATGAAACGCCATGTTTTTTTTAATTGTCTCTTATAATGAGTTCAACTCTGCGATTTTTCGCTTTGCCTTCATCGGTGGCATTGTCTGCAATTGGTCTTGAAAAACCATGACCAACAGCTTCCAAACGGGCGCCGTCAATTCCTCTTTCTATAAGGTATTGCATAACAGCATTTGCTCTTTGCTCGCTGAGTCTCTGGTTGAATTCCTCAGAACCCACATTATCGGTATGCCCTTCCACGGTGACTTTAGACTCGGTTAACAAGCTTTGGAGAATTGCGCCGATTGCCGCTAAGTTTTCTTTCAGCTCGTTCTTCAAGTCTGCCTTTCCTGTTTCAAACAGAATATCGCTCATGGAAAGAATTGTGCCTCTAGCATCCTTATAAACATTTATCGCCTTGCTATGCAGAGCCTCCAATCTTTTTTCAGCCTCAGCCTTTTGCACGGCGAGCAAGGAATCTTTCACAGCAAGCTCTCTGGCTTTTTCCATGTTCAAACGTTCCAGCCTGGAGCGTTCAGCACTTAGAGCGGCATTCAAAGACCTTGCACCCTGAGCATCGCTCGACCACAACTCTATCAAGGAATCTTTTACCCCGGAGAGTGCTTTTTGGGTAGCTATGTTGCTTTTGCTTATGGAGTCCAAGCTTCTGCTCAGAGCCACTTTGTTAAGCTGCATTTTGAAAAGTTCCACGGCCAAATCGCAGTTTCCAAGCTCGGTATTATACAGAGAGCCTTTGCGGTTTTCTTTTGGAGTGTCTTCCAGCACACGAATTCTTGCCTCTGCAACGGCGTATAAGCGGTTTGCGGCAGCATCGCGCGGATGGACGTTTTTCACATCATCAAAAGCTATGCGGCATGGAATTCTAGGCTCTGCTTGTGCGGAAGCGGGGGCAGCAGCCTCTTGTGCAAATAGGCTTGCGGTGCAAGCTAAAACGGCTAATATTTGAATTTTCATCGTTTTCATAAAAACCTCCTTTTAGTTTATAACCTGTTCTTTGGGTGCATTTTTACGTTCTTTAAGCACATTGCGATAAATGTCCAAAGATTCCTTTGAAGCATTCAAATCGACTGTTGCATTCTTGCTATCGGTAGCAAGAGCTGACTGTTCATGCTTTAACATAGCAATCTGCAACTGCAAAATCGCTTTGTCTGCCAAAATGTAAGCCGCCTCTGTTTGGCGTTCATCATTTTGCTTTTTTGCCGCTGTGATTAGCGAATCTGCCTCAGCGGAAACCTCAACGCCTTGAGCTTTTGCCAAAGCTTGCAATGCTTGTGCTTCCGTTATAGCAAAGTCCACCAAAGCGGCCCTCTTAGACGAGCACGACATAAACAACGCCGCGCATAGTGTTGCCAGTAATACTTTTTTCACAAAAACCTCCTTTTGTACTAGGGGGAATATAGTAAAGTAAATACTGATTTACTTGGTAGTGGCTAGTGGTCAGTGGCTAGTGGCTAGCATTTTGCAAAAAAAACAGCTAAATTTGCTAAAAAACCATGATTTAAGTATTTTAACTAGTCACTAACCACTAGTCACTAGCCACTACATTGAGTTAATCATTGATTACTAAAGTAAATGTTGATTAATTCAAACTTCATGGCTCGGGGAGTAGGGAAACGATGATTTAAGTATTTTAGATAGTTCTTTTTAGTGTATCAGGCTCTTGTTTGAGCATCTAATTTGGGCTGCCCTCACGGGTCAGCAGAAGAGGGAAAGCATTCCCGGGCGGGAACGGAGTGCCTGTGCAAACCCATACTCGCAACCCTTAGAACGAGTGGCAGCTTGCCCGTAAACTTGGGAGCAGGAAGCCTTGACTTTGGAGAATGCTTATTCATTTCTCATTTCCCTTCCGTTTTTTGTGTATTATTAAAATTGCATGTCAGCGAATTGTGGTGCACTGAGCTTCATGAACATTGCTTTAGCAAAACCACTGCACAAATAGACAGTTTTGCCTTGTAAATTAATGTTTAATGATTAACTCAAGCTTTTCCGCCCTAAAAAAGCCTTGACGGCGAGGATTTTTTTTTCTATATTTATGGGCATTGCGAATACGCCTAGTTAATAACGTGCCTGAACAGAACTTTTCGCTTTTGGAGAGCGACGAGCCAACCTTGTTTAGGGAGCTACGGTTGAAGGGTTCCTTGAACTGTAACCTTGTTGTTAGCAGAGAAAAAGGCGGTTTTGCCGTTAAAGGAACGGTAAACGGTTCGCAAGAATTTGTATGCGCTAGAACTCTAGAGCCATTTGAGCTGCCATTTGAAGTAGAAGTGGACGCTTTAGTGCTTCAAGAACAAGGTCTAACGCGGCAAGAAGAGGATGACGGAAGCGATGATTTTTTTAAAATTAAAGTGCCCGCCAACCAAAATGAAGTTGATTTAACCGAAACCGTGCGACAACTGGTTATACTCCAAGAACCTATGGCGCCGGTGAAAGTTTAACGGAGACCAAATGGCTGTTCCTAAACGAAAAACCAGTAATGCGCGCCGCGATAAGCGCCGTAGCAGTTGTTATAAATTGGAAGTTCCCGCTATGGCAAAATGCGAACAATGCGGTGCGGTAAAACGCCCCCACAGAGTTTGTGAAGAATGCGGTTACTATAATGGTATCAAACGCATAAAGGTAGAAGAGGGTGCCTAATATTAAAATAGCTTTAGATGCGATGGGCGGAGACTTCGCTCCTGAACAGATTGTTAAAGGCGCTGTTTTGGCCGCAAACGATCCAACACGCAATTTTGATATTTTGCTGTGCGGCCCTGAAGCCATAGTTAAAGAAGAACTAAAAAAGAACGATTATTCCGGTGATGCAATAACCGTTATAGACGCTCCAGACCTTGTAGCTATGGATGAGCCTCCAACTCAAGTTCTAAAAACAAAACCCAAATCCGGGCTTGTGACCTGCGTTGCTTTGCAGAAACAGGGAATTGCAGCCGCAAGCATTAGCGCAGGGAACTCCGGTGCAATGATGGCTGCATGCCTTATGATTTTAGGCCGCGTGGCAAATATCTCAAGACCGGCTATAGCTTGTGCAATGCCAACAGCCAAGCGCCAAGCAATTCTTTTGGATTGCGGTGCAAATGTAGATGAAAAAGCATCTGTTCTTGTTGATTTTGCTCTTTGCGGCAGCGTTTATGCAGAAGCCGTTATGGGTTATGAAAATCCAACGGTCGGTTTGGTGAATATGGGCGAAGAAGAGAAAAAAGGCCCAGAGGTTTTGCAAGAGGCTTACCAGCTTCTAAAGCAGACTCCGCTTAACTTTATAGGCAACATTGAAGGCAGAGATTTTATCAAAGGCCATGCAGACGTTGCTATTGCGCCCGGTTATGCCGGCAATGTGATATTAAAACTCATGGAAGGCTTTTTTGAGCTTGCACATGAGGTATTCGGCGAAGTAAAAACTGAAAAAGCAAAAGAATTTGACCTGCTATGGGATTACAGAAACCACGGCGGCGGTTTGCTCCTAGGCCTTAATGGCGTAGGTATAATAACTCATGGCAGAGCAGATCACATTGCTATTCGCCATTCTTTGTTCACTGCCTGCAAATTTGCAAGGGCTGGTGTTCCCGCAAAAATCGCGGAAAAATTATCCGCAATAAAAGTAAGTACCGAGCATACGCACTGAGGAAATGTATGAATGCAATCATAAAATCCGTTGGCATATATTTACCGGAATTAGCTGTAAATAACGATGAGCTTGCAAAGTCAAGAGGGCTTGATACAAGCGATGAATGGATAAAGAGTCGCTCGGGCATTGCTGAGAGACGTATATTGCAAGATGATAATATTCTCACTGCTGATTTGGGTTATTTTGCAGCGAAAAGCGCAATTGAAAAAGCCGGTATTTTGCCTGGCGAAATAGATGGAATTATTGCAGGCACAATGTCTCCGGATAAGCAGTTCCCTGCGTTAGCCTGCTACATTCAAGCAAAGTTGGGTTGCGGCAAAGCTTTTGCTTTTGATATTACTGCCGCTTGCGGTTTTATTCCCCCAGCCCTTAATACGGCAGCTCTTATGATTCGCTCCGGGCAGGCAAAAAATATTTTAGTTATTGGCGCAGAAATCTGCTCTCGTATTTTGGACTGGAGCGACCGTGGTTCTTGCGTTCTTTTTGGAGATGGTTCGGGTGCAATTCTGCTTTCTGCAAGCGAAGATAGCAACCGAGGTTTTGTTGGCTCTGCTCTTGCTTCCGATGGCAACTTGACTGATATACTCTATATGAATACCCTTGGTGCAAAGGATTCTTTTTTAAGAATGGAAGGCACCGCTGTTTATAAATTGGCTGTCACCGAGCTTGCAGGCATAACTCGAAAAGCTTTGGAAAATGCAGGGCTTTCTATTGGCGATATAGATCTCTTTGTTCCGCATCAAGCAAATATTCGCATTATACAATCGGTTGGAAAAAGCCTTGGTCTCTCAGACGATAAGGTTGTGGTGAATGTTGATAGATATGGAAACACATCTTCTGCATCCATTCCAATTGCGCTCCACGAGGCAGAGCAGCAAGGTCGCTTAAAACCCGGTATGCTAATAGCAATGCCAGCCATAGGTGGCGGCATGAACTGGGGTTGTGTTTTATTCAGATGGTAAAAAGCCGGTCTTCTTTTTCAGCATTCTGATATAATTGCTTCTTTTGAAATCATTTCTGTGTTCCAAACAAAAGCGTGGATATATAAATTGCTTTGGGAACATTTTTACCGGAAAGGCACTTTCGCAACCATCCAAGCAACATTTGAAATGGACTTCAACCGGCTCATTGTAACCATGTTTAAAAAACATATTGCGTGCTTCAAGGCTGTCTAAAATTTTTTTGGGTTTTTGACGAGCTTTTATATCTCTGTGCAGTTCGCAATACTTGGCTATAGGGTGCCCCCAGAACTCACGACCACAGCCCGGTTCCTGGCACTTCTTCAATTTCACGCGCTTCTTCTTTTTATATTTTGGCAATTGCATGGAGGGTAATATAGTAAATTAGCGGTTGATGTTTAGAGCAATGTTTTTTTTACTACTTTAAAACGCTATGTATGAAATTATTCAAGCTCCGCCGTGGGTTATAGATTGGATTTTATTTCCGCTTTTGGTTATTTTGGCAAGAATTTGCGACGTTTCTTTGGGAACTATGAGAATTATTCTGGTTGGGAAAGGACAAAAAAACATTGCTCCGTTTATTGGGTTTATAGAGATATTGATTTGGATAGCCGTTGTTAGTCAAATAATACAAAACCTTGATAAGATACAGCTGTATTTTGCTTTCGCTCTGGGTTATGCTTTGGGAGTTTTTATTGGGATTAAGATTGAAAACAGGCTTTCTATTGGGCAGCTTATGATTCGTATTATTTCCAACCATGATTCTTCGGATCTGTTGAAGGAATTAAAAAATAATAATTTTAATTTTACAACCACGGAAGCTACCGGTAAATTCGGTCCGGTAAAAATAATTTATATAATAATTCAAAGGCATTTGCTAAAGAAAACAACCAGAATTATTGAGGCAAGCAATAATTCCGCCTTCTACACCATTGAAGATGTGAGGTATGTAAAAGGCAATCTACCCGGCGGAAGAAACCCCATACTTAACTCACTGAACCCATTTCACCGTCATTGACTTGGCTTTACCCGAAATATCATAGCCAACAATTCCCAAGAAAAATTCACAGCGAAATTTTCATTGTTGGTTTTCAACAAAACCTCTTTCAACTTCTGAGCCTCAACCCGATTTAGCGATTTTTTCCCCGCACCGGTTACGCCCATATTCCCAAGTGTTTTCAAGGCTGCAATAGAACTCTCAAAACCCTGAGTGTAAATGCACTCCACCTGATCTTGAAGCTTAAAACCAGATTCTTTGAATATTGCCGTTAATTTATCAGAAGAAAAAAGCTTTGCCTTTGTTTCCAAGTGTCTGCCTGTCGCTTCAAAATATGCGCTACGCAACTCGCAGAGAGTTTTTTCACCGAATGCACCAATACACAAAACACCATTTGGATTTAACCATTTTTTTAGCTTTTCCAAAAATACCGGAAGCTCATTAAACCATTGAATTGTTGCGCTACAATAAATGGCATCATACTTTATATCCGGTTCAAAATTTTCCGCATCGTTTTCAAAAAGCCGCCATTTTACATTTGAAAAATTCGCTTGCAATTTCTGTTTGCAAATTTCCAGCATCTCTTTTGAAATATCCAAGCAATCTAAGTGCCTCGGAAAAAGGCTTGCCAAATCAAGACTCAAATGCCCCGTTCCACAGCCAAGGTCCAACAATACAGGCGGAATGTCCGGCAAATAATCTAGTGACAGTTCAAACAAACCTTCGGCAAGCTCCGCCTGCGGCTCGGAAGCTAAATCGTATTTAGAAGCCTTTATGCTAAAGTTAGGCATCTCTGTTCAATGCATTCAATGCACTGCCCGCTTTGAACCACTCCCACTGCGTTGCATTGTAAGTATGGTTCAAAAGAATTTCCTCTTGCGCTCCATCTGCATGATGCAAAAGAAGTGTAAATGGACGGCCCGGCTTAAAATTGGAAAGCCCGAGAATTGCCAAGGTGTCACCTTCTTGAATTTTATCGTAGTCGCTCTTGTTTGCAAAAGTGAGCGCAAGCATTCCCTGCTTTTTAAGATTTGTTTCGTGAATACGAGCAAAGCTTTTTGCTATAACTGCAGCAACCCCTAAAAAACGCGGCTCCATAGCGGCATGTTCGCGGCTTGAGCCTTCACCGTAGTTCTCATCTCCCAGCACCACGCTTGGAATTTTTGCAGCCTTATACGCCTTTGCCGCATCAGGAACAGTCATTTCATTGTTGCCGGGTTGAAAAAGCACTTTATTTTTTTTGTCGTTAAATGCATTCACTGCTCCGATTAAAAGATTGCCGGAAATATTTTCCAAATGCCCGCGGTATTTTAGCCACTCGCCGGCTTTTGAGATATGGTCGGTGGTGCACTTTCCTTTTACTTTAATTAAAAGTTTGGCATTCAAAATATCCCTTCCGTTCCATGGCGCAAAAGGTTCCAATTTTTGAAGTCTGTCGCTTTGCGGGTCTATTGCAATTTCCGTGGAATCATCGCCCTCGGAAACTTGGACAGCACTTGAATTTGAAACAAAACCGTTCACCGGCAATTCTTCGCCCCAAGGGTGAGTTAATTTTTGTTTTTCGCCCGCCTCATTGATTAAAAAATCCGTTTCGGGGTTAAAGAGCAAAGAGCCTGAAAGCGAGGCTATAACTGCCATTTCCGGGCTGGACACAAATGCATGAGTTTGTTCATTGCCATCTGCTCTGCCTGAGAAATTACGATTAAAAGAGTGAACAATGCTATTTTTTTCGCCCTTTTGCGCACCTTCTCTTGCCCACATTCCAATGCATGGACCGCAAGCATTTGCAAACACGGTTGCACCAAAATCCACAAATGAACGCAAAATTCCATCGCGTTCCGCTGTTGCTCTCACCGCTTCGGAGCCTGGGTTTATGTAGAGCGGTGCTTTGGGTTTTAAGCCTTTTGCATGAGCATCGCGAACAATGAAAGCCGCTCTGGAAAGGTCTTCGTAGCTTGAATTTGTGCAACTACCCACTAAAGCGGCACTCACTTCAGAAGCACTCTCAAACTCTTCAAGAGATTTTTCCATATCGGCAATCGCAAAAGAACGATCCGGGCTGAAAGGCCCGTTATAATGCGGTTTTAATGTGCTCAAATCAATTTCCAAAACCTTGTCAAAATATTTTTCAGGTTCAACCTCAACTTCCGCATCGCACCGCAAGCAAGAGACTATTTTTTTAGCAGCATCTGCAATTTCAGCTCTGCCTGTTGCGCGTAAATATTTTTCCATGGAATCGTCAAAGCCAAACACGCTGCAGGTTGCACCAACTTCTGCGCCCATATTGCAAATTGTTCCTTTGCCGGTTGCAGAAATGGTTTTTGCGCCTTCTCCAAAATACTCTATTACGCAGTCTGTTCCGCCGGAAACTTTCAGCATGCCTGAAAGTTTCAAAATCACATCTTTTGGGCTTGCGAAACCGCTAAGAGAACCGCGTAATTTAACGCCTATAATGCGCGGAAACTTCAACTCCCACGGCAAATTGACCATTGCGTCCACGGCATCTGCGCCGCCAACACCCACAGCCAGCATTCCAAGGCCTCCGGCATTAACGGTATGGCTATCTGTTCCTATTAGCAAGCCTCCTGGGAAAGCATAATTTTCAAATACAACCTGATGAATAATGCCGGCGCCCGGTTCCCAAAAGTCAAGTCCGTATTTTTTGCAAACGCTTTCTAAAAAAGCATATACCTCTTTATTTTCCTCTTTTGCGGCGGCTAAATCGGACACCGCATTTTTGCGTGCTTGAATTAAATGGTCGCAATGCACTGAAACCGGAATTGCCGAGTTTGCCCTACCGGCTGTTGCAAATTGCAAAAGAGCCATTTGTGCGGTAGCGTCTTGCATAGCTACCCTATCGGGATTAAATTCGGCAAAATCTTTGCCACGCACATAAATCTTATCTTCACCACCATCTGTCAAATGGGTGTAAAGGATTTTTTCTGTTAAAGTGAGCGGTCTGCCAAAAGTCCGCCGTGCCGTTAAAACTCTGGAAGGAATTTTAACATAGACATCATGAATTAAATCAGCATTAAAAAGCATGGCGGTAATATAGTAAATACCGTTTTTTTTAGCCCATAATCGCCGTTTACTCACCTCCAAAGCGAGTCATTGAGCGCAGTCGAAACACCCTAAATCCCGCGTTTTTCGCCCAAAATCGCCGTTTTTCCCTCAAAAAAACTCTATAACAAAAAAGGTAGGTTTTTTGTTATGCGAGGAAAGCTGAAAATCGGTAAAACAGAGTAGGCAACATAAAGGAGAATAATATGAATAAAACAAAATTCATTCTTGTAGCGGCAGGCTTCGCACTTGCCTTGGCATTCACATTTTCATGCTCCAGCGACGATGGAAATGGAAGTGATGGAAACAGTTCGTCCGGTGGTGGGAGCAATTTTAATTAGTCGTTCCTTATAAATACATTAGTTCCGTATTTATTCGTATTTATTCACTAAAAGACCTTGTATTTTTCTACCATATTTGTTATATTTGTTGTATAAAAGGCGGTAGAAAATGATAG
>JAITUM010000253.1 GCA_031286305.1 Candidatus Fibrimonadaceae bacterium
GAGATGCTGGACGAGGCAATAACGTATTTAAGAGAAAGAGCGCCAAAAGCAGCAGAGGAAATGGGGAATAAGTTTTTCAAAATAATAGAAATGCTAGAAAGAATGCCCGAACTAGGCACGAAGCATAAAAAGGGAATGAGAAAATTCTTGATAGGCAAATTCCGTTACAATGTTTTTTATAGAGAATTGGAAAATGAAATCGAAATACTTGGTATTTGGCACACGAGCCGAGGGACTGAGTTTGAACCTTAAACCACCATAAGCAGCGTAGCTGCTATTGTTGCAAATTTGATTGTTTTACTCATGGTGGGAAAGGTAGAAAATGGCAAAACTATGCCCAGCGTTTTGCCTTTTTGTTTGAATTAGGATGGATTTAACTTCCCCCAACATCCAACGCAATACCGGTAATGCAAGTGTCTTCAAATCTCACACCCGGATAGACTTCAAGAATCTCGAAGGTTAAATTCACTTGATGACCTTCCTCGGGTTCTATTTTCAAATGACTTGGGAAGTGAAAAATTTGTGGTTTTATGATATTCGCAAGATGCAAATCGCTCCAGTATTTGCCATCCACATAAAGCCGAAAAACTTTGACCCGTGCATTGTTATTCCATGTAGTTTGATTTTTAGCATAGCCATTTACAACCATCAGCGAAGTAAACTGAGCTTTGCCTTTGATTTCAATATTCATATTAATGTGTTCACCAATGCCGTTACCATCTACCCCTTCGCACCACGCAGCCTGTAAATTGCCACTCTCTAGATTTTTCGCGCTGTAATGAATGTTACCTTGAGGCGCTAAGGTAGAACTTGTCGTAAATTTCCCCTTATATTTTCCAAAAACGTTCCATGACGTAAATTCATCGATTTTAGTGGGAGCGAGAGATCCACCTTTTGCTACTTCGGCAACAACATTTTGCGCAACAGTGTTTTCTGTAAGAGAATTTTTCGCTCCGCTTTGATATGTTATTGTCGCATTTTCACTTTCACTCTTTACTTGTTTGTTTGGAAATCCATCGCTAGCATACTCGTATGTGTATGTTGTTAATGATACAAATGCTCCATCGGGATCAACCCCTACTTCCTTATGTTCGGTAATATTATTATTTAATCCCGTATTCGGAAATAAATCCTGCAGAAGCCATTTTGGAGTTTTGTCGTTATAAAATGGCGACTTCTTATCATCGTATTTAAATTCAATAAAATCACGATATCCCCCTGCTTCCTTAATTCTAATTAGGTTATCATTCTGGTATAGAAAAGTACTTATCTCAGTCCAGCCAGCATCAGTACAACTACCAGATCTTCTTCTTCTAACAATATATCCATCTTTGTTTACAGTTATTGTATCAGTGAAAAAGGGGTCTTCGTAGCTTCTAGTACTGCGTACGGTTATTATATTTGCATTTTTAGCATAACGCTTTTCCCAAACTTCTTCAGCTTTATTAACATAGCTATGTACAATTTTAACCGAGCCATCGTTATCGTAAGTAACTGTTCCCGTACTGAAGAGTTTTTTGTCATGGTAATCATGCATTTTTACAATACGATTTTTATCATCGTACTCAAACTTTACCATAACCTCCATATGACCATCATTCCTTGTCAAGGTTTTTGGCAATTTTACTCCGTTTTGACTCTTGCAGCCCGTAAAAGCCACCATAAGCAGCGTAGCTGCTATTGTCGCAAATTTGATTGTTTTACTCATAGTGGGGAAGGTAGAAAATAATAAACTATATTCCTACTGTGAAAAAAGAATTTAAAGAATTAGCTTTTATTGATTTGGCTGTTATTCAAGAAGTTGAATCTCTTGCTCCTAAACCACTTTATGAAATTGTTAAATCAAAGCCAGCGATAGTAGCAGATAAAAATTTGCCATACGTGACTTCAGATGAAGAATATTCTTTAGGTGAATACTCTGACAAACAACGTGAATATTGGAAAACAAGCAAGAATATACCACTATAATTTCCTATGTATCCAATACTCCTCGTGACCTTACAGTACAAACCATGTATTCAGGAAAAAACAGGCTGACCCCTAAGGCACAAGGACAGATGCATAATCCCCTGTCTTTAACGCCCGAAACGAACTGTGCTACGGGGTCAACCACTTGTAATATAGAAAATTCCAAATCGCAACGCTAATGTTTCATTTTTCATTTATACCTCGGGGTACAGGGTAAGAAGCCACCAGCAGCGTAGCTGCTATTGTTGCAAATTTGATTGTTTTACTCATGGTGGGGAAGGTAGAAAAAAATCACCTCACCGGCACTTTCAGAGCCTGGTTCCCAACCCTCACCACGTAAACGCCTTTTGCTTGCGTTTCGATTTGCATTTTTCCATTGGCCGCCAGCCACTGACCACTAGCCAACCGTTCTCCTTTCAAATTATACACTTCCACTTTTGCGCCTTGAGGAACGTTTTGCAAGATTATTGTATTGCCTGTTGTCTGAACCCCGATACTCCCGATGATCCGATTTTCCGGATTGGAGAAGATGGGGGTGCCACCTGAGATTGTGGATATTTGCAAGACTATTGGAACGGTGCCAGACGCAAAATGCAAGTTTTCTTTTGAGCGAACGAATATGTAATAAATGCCCGGGATTAAATCTTCAAATGTCATTTCTGTTTGCCATAACAAAGGCAGAAGATCTTTCTCGTTGGCAATGCCATACTCTACTTCTTGCCCTGTGTTTGCCAAAAGCGGTGCGTCTATGCTTATGCTTGTTTTGGTTATCTCGCTTGCTATTGGGGAAATTACGTTTGCGCCAAGAATTTTGTTGGCAGCGATTGTACCATCAACTATTACTGTGGAATAATTTGCAGGCGTTATTGTTGCCTTGTTGGTTAGAATTATGCCAGCCGGTATGGTTAATGTGTGATGTTCCGGTATTTCAAAATCGTTTTCAATGGTTGTATTGCCGTAAACTTTGCCTTCGTTGGCTATAAATAAAATGCCGCTCGTTTTTCTGCTTTCTGCCGCATCGCTAATGCTGCTTGCAAACACAATTGCGTTGCCATTTAAGGTGAAAGTTCCGGGGTCGCTGCTGTGGATACCGCCATAACCGCTGCCAATACCAGCGCTCCGGCTACCGCTAGTTGCCGTAACTATGCCGCCGCTAATAACAATTGTTCCGCCGCCGCTATACCAACCACCGCCAATACCCGCGCCGTTGCTGCCGCCATTTGCCGTTATTGTTCCGCCGCTAATGTTTATAATGCCGCCACTTGCATTACTGCTACCGCCAATGCCCGCGCCGCTGCTGCCGCCATTTGCCGTAACTGTGCCGCCGTTGATGGTGATTGTGCCACCGCTGCTCCCGTAATCACCGCTGCCAATGCCTGCGCCGTTGCTGCCGCCATTTGCCGTAACTGTGCCGCCATTAATGGTTATGTTGCCAGTGCCGCCACCAATGCCTGTCCAACCATTGCCACAGCCACCGCCAATGCCAGCGCCGTCTCTGCCGCCTGTTGCCGTAACTATTCCGCCATTTATTATGATTGTGCCGCCATCGTCCTCTTCGTTGCCACCAATGCCAGCAGCATAGTTTCCGCCAGTTGCAGTGAGCCTGCCCATATAGTCATCTTTGGATTGAGCGTATATGGCTAAAATATTGTTTTCTGAAACATTCACTCCGGCATAATCGCTTCTTCCCGTTATAGTTAAGTCGCTGCCGTTTTCAAGAATAATATGAGCTTCGCCTAAAACTCCGAGCGACCGTGTGTGTTGCAAAATGCCTCGCACAATATACCATCCGTTCAGATTATTTATTGTGCCGATATTCTCTGCATTAATTTCCGTAACATTGCTAATGTCAATAGTTTGCAAGTCCCCGTTTTCGTCTATATATGGCACGTCTCCGGTGTATGGCACGATGGTCCATTTTAAGTAAAGCGTGATGTTGCCTGCTACAGGCGTGCCGTTTGCTCCAAATAAAAATTCCGTGTAAACATAGTTTGGCGCTCTGCCCGTGCGAGTGTACCACTTGCCATCGTGCGTATGCGCTACGCGAGTAAATTCTGCGGTAGCAGGCATTTGCGCTTCGCTAAGCCTGCTTCCATGCTGCACGCCAATAATGCTCTCCGGCTCATTGCCACGGCCGTTGTTAAGGTCAAAATTCACGGTATATTTAACGCCTGTAACTTTAACATCAACTTCCATTGCTACAGCGCGATTGCTGTTAATTTTTATGCTAATTCCACTGGCCTTGTTATTATAAAAATCAGAGTTCGGAACAGTAGAGGAATCAAATGCGTTATATGCCGAGTTTGAAAAAAAATGGTCATAAAAACGGTAATCGTTTGCGTATCTAATTCTGTTATCCAATATATTGCTACCATCTGCCGGTTCAACAGCAACCCCTCTTCGCCGCCAATTTGCATTGCTTAGCCGCCCCCAGTAGTCCGTAACAGATTCGTCAATATGGTATATCAATATGCCGCCGCCATTATTATTTTCTTCTCGTATGCCATAACGATAAAACCCGGCATCGTATCCGGTAAGCCCACGATTTTCCACAAGAAAATATTGATTGGCATCTGCCGTGCTTGTTATTTTCAACACATTATAATCACCTGAAGCGGCAATGGAGCGTATGTCGCCTCTCCAGTCTTCGTAAGTTGTAACCTCTGTCGCTTCCACAAAGCCCAGAGTTATTTTTGACCATGCATCAAGATGAGTGGGTCTATAACCACCAGCCTCACCATTTCCTGCACCCCAACAACCATTTCCCATTAAGCTATATGGTCCAACCCCTTCCGATTCGCTGGAAGTATCATAGAGATCGGGAAGCCCAAGCAAATGCCCCAATTCATGCGCTGTTACGCCAACGCCAAGCGCAATGGCAGTTGCACCTTCCCCCGAATAAATTTCCCCCTGCACCGCATAAGAGAATAATTCTAAATCGGAATACCTCACGGCTCTCATTTTTCCGTCTGAACGCAATGTCCTAGCATGAGCCCATATACTCTGTGGTTCGTCTCTTTGGTTAGAAGCTTCCTTGCCGGCAAATACTCCATATACGGCAAAATCTTCGTTAGTGATGTTCCCATTATGCAAATTAGATTCAAATGGTCTGAAATTGATAAAACCCTTAACTGCATCAAAGGCAGTTTTTATATCGGCTTCAATAGCCGTTTTATTATCTCCCGGATGATTTTTGTTTAATTTCACTTTAGCAATACCACCAAAAAACTCAACTGAGCTGTTGCCGCTACCGCTAAACGATAAATTCCTATATTGAAACTTGCCGCCAGAAATTTCATTGAAATAGTGGTTTAATTGACCTTGGCTGCCGCCAAAAAAAAGCCTGTTCCAATAGTCCATACTCTTAATGATGCTGACATCGTTATATTCAATTAAAATCGGCAAAAGCGCCGGGTTCATGTTGGAAAGCGGAGCATTGAATATTTCTTGTTCGCTTTGCTGCTGCACAGGCAGAGCGAGGTCTGCGGCTGTGATTCTAGACGGCGGCGCGCTTTTTTGCGCACTAAAGCTCTTTGTTGCAGGTTTGCCCAATACTTCAGAGCCTGGAAGTATTTCTTTTCCTGCTAAATAAGCATAGTGCCAGTTTTTTGTTTTGCGGTTATACGCTACAATATGACCTTCCAAATCTTCTGTCCAATTGAAATTCTCATCGCCGCGCCCTGCTATGGTAACCGTGCTGCCGTCTGCTTGCTTAACCTCTTGAGGGTGCGGGTTTGCAGGAGCAGCCTGCGTTGTTATTGCAGAAAGCAAGGTTAAAAGCACTGCGAATTTGATTGTTTTAGTCATAGTGGGGAAGGTAGAAAGTATTTTTCTATATTACTCGATGATAGCGAGGCTTTATGAAGAAGTATATTGAATTGGAAACAGTTGGAACGGTTCTTAAAGAAGAGTTTATAGAACCTCATAATTTAACAATTGAGCAGGTGGCAAACGCCATATCTGTTCCCGCTTGGAGGTTGTTTGCTATTGTAGAAGGTGGTGAACCTATGACTGCAGACTTGGATTTACTGTTGACAAAATATTTTGGAATGTCTGAGGGTTTTTTTACTCGTTGGCAAAAAAGTTACGATGCTAGAATAGCCAAAAGACAATTGAGAAAAAAAATAACAGAGATAATTCCTTTAAGCAAGTTGGGTAAAGTAGCAGTATTATGATAAAATCATTTAAGAATAAAGAGACAAAGAAAATATTTCACAGCGAGTTTTCAAAAAAAATTCCACAAAATATACAACACAGAGCATTACATAGAATGGAAATGCTTAATAATGCTGCCAATATAAACGATTTAAGAATTCCTCTATCTAATCATTTAGAAGCTTTGAGCGGCAATAGGGCTGGGCAGTTTAGCATTCGTGTAAATGATCAGTATAGGATATGTTTTGAGTGGGCAAACGGTGGTGCAGAAAATGTTGAATTGGTGGATTATCATTGAATCACCAGCAACGTAGCTGCTATTGTTGCAAATTTGGTTGCCAATGTTTCATTTTTTTATTTCAGGATGAGTGCAGGTATTTTTAGGTGCTTAACATCCATTTCCAAACCGGCAAGCATTGGATTTTTTCGCCTTTGAATTCTATAGTTTTTTCTTCGTCCAAAGTTATAAGTAATAAATTCTTAGCTCTAACCTGCTGCTGAATTTTGAGCATACTGTTAAGCTCACGCTCTTCCGTTTGCGCAGATAACGCATAAACTGCCTGTATAAGCGTTTTGGTTTTTGGAATGTAAAAATCTGCTTCAACGCCATTTCTTGCAAAATAAAAATCATCGCCATATTGCTTTTTCAGCGTTATGGCTACAAGATTTTCTAAAAGCATGGTTTCGGGAGAGGCTTGCATAAGGGTTATAAAACCATTGTCTATAAAATAATATTTCTTTTGCTTTTCAGATTCTGCCATCTTTGCCAAATAATTTTTAACGCTAAAAACTAAAAATGACTCTTCCAAAAAACCAGCATATTCTATAACCGTGCTAACACCTATTGGAGTGCCCGTTGCTTGAATTACATTTTTCATTCTATTGAAAGATACGCCATCATGAATACTTTCTGCTAATTTTTTAATCAAAAGTTTGAGAGCGAAATCGTTTCTTATCTTATATCTTGCAACTAAATCGCCATAAAAAACTTTCTGGTAAAGATTTTCCAGCCATATACGCTTTTCTTTAAAATGCAAAAGCTCAGGAAAACCACCGAATTTAAAATAATCTCCGAACTTTCTGCGAATCTCATAACGTTTGCTTGAATGTTGCCAGTGCTCTTTTAATTTGACTTTATTTGCAGTTAAGTATTCTAAAAAAGAGAATGGGTATATATTTTTTATAAGGTATCTACCGCCAAGGGTTGTTGCCATTTCCTTTGAAAGCATTTTTGCATTGCTGCCCGTTATAAATACTCTGTACTCTTTTGAGTCTGCAAGCCTTCGGGCAAATTTTTCCCAACCATCTATAATTTGTATTTCGTCTAAAAATAAAACAGGCGTTTCTTTGAAAAGGCTCTTGTAGGCATCAATTATCAGTTGAAAATGCGAGGCGTTAAAAGTCAAGAGTCTATCATCTTCAAAATTTATGTAGAGTATCTTTTTTACCGAATGTTTTTTTATGTAACGCTTAATTATCTGAAACATGCAGAAAGTTTTTCCGGCTTGTCTTGGCCCCACAAAGATATAGTTACCTCTATCTTCCAGAGCAAGCTCCCGCTCGGCAAGCTCAATTTTTTGGATACGTTCTTGATTTTCTATCAAGAGCCTCTGTAGCAAGCTAATATTGATTTTATCTTCCATATAGGATAAAATAGTAATTTTTTATCTTGTATGTAGGATATATTGCAAATTTAATTCCTCACGCACCGCACAGACTGAACCGGAATCAATGTGCAAATTTGGCTGCCAATGTTTCATTTTTTCATTTTACAACTTCTGTTTTTACCAACAATCCATTTGCAATAAAATTATCGCTTTTTGACAGGTCGATTGTATAGGTCATTTGGCTTCCGCTGATGTTTTCTATATCAAGGATTTTGGAAAAAGCATTTTTCTCAGGTACAAAAATTTTGTCGCCCTTCTTTAAATCGGCAACTTTTGTTTTTTGAACATAATTGTTATTCGCTTTTTCTGCGTCTATGGCTGCCCAAGCATTTTTGTCAGTCCAGAATGGGTGGTCTGTGGTTGTGATTATTTCGTTGTCGGTGAATTTTAGTTTCTTTAAGTTGGAGTGCTGAGCAGAGAGCAGTTTTGCGACCTCTGTGTCTATCAGTTTTTTATTTTCAAAATCATAGCTTTTTATCATGTCGCCTGCTTTAATCAATTCAATGTTTTTTAGCGAGTTGTCTGCCATTAGGATTTTTGTTCCGGCGCCGAGGCAAAGACCAATGCCGGAAAAATAATTGTCAAAATAAATTTGAGTTATTGGGGTATCATCGTATTTATTGCCTTTGTAAACTTCAAGAATTTCAAATTTCATTGTCCATCTTGGCAATTTATTTAATTCATTCATTTCTTCAAAAATTTTTTCCTTCCTATCTTTATCACCAAAATAAAACTTACCATACTCATTCCATTTTTTCAAACCTTCCTCGCTTCCTATCGGTTCAAATTTAAAAATCTGCTCGCGGCGAATATCTTGCAAATTTAAAATAGCAACGAGCTTGTTGTCAATATACATTTTAAGTTTTTTCGGTCGTGAGTTGTCGCGATATGCTTTTTCCGATTTCACATAACCATTAGCAATAATAACTTTTGTTATCTCTGGTGTAGCTTGATTGAAATGATAAGTAATATATTCACCTATACCATATCCTTTTGCCCCTTTTACTCCCGGAACCCAAGCTGTTTTATAAGATCCATCGTGGATATTTTCCGGCAAATAATTAATTGTTTTGTAGTTTGATTCTAAGTATGAGGAAGCAGTAATTTCAACTTGATTTTTGCCTCCGTAATAATACAAAGCATACAAATCATCTTGGGCATGGCTAAAAAATTTCAGACCAAAAACTTCCCAGTAACTTCTATTTTCAGATCCGAAATCTTCATCGTAACCATACTTTCCAAGAATATTTTGTTGTTTGCTTGTTAATTTATCAAAGCCGATTTTTTCAGCAGCGTCCCAAGCCTTTTGAAACTCAGCTGCTTCTTCGTCGCTGAAATTCAGCATTTTTCCAAGTTCCGGATGCATTTCTTTTGGAGTTTGGGAAGCTGGCTGGGTAGCAGGTTCGGGGGTGGAAGGTTGTGTTGCTGCTGGCGCCGGATCCACACTAGTCTTCTGCTCCTGCTCCTTTTTGCAGCCCGCAAGAGCCACCATAAGCAGCGTAGCTGCTATTGTCGCAAATTTGATTGTTTTACTCATAGTGGGGAAGGTAGAAAATGGTTATAATTAATTTTCTATCTTTATGTAAAAGAGAGGTATCAATATGGCAACGATGACGACAACAGAAACCCTAGCCAGTAAAACAGAAATAAAAGAAGCTATGTCCGTCCTAAGGCTTGACCCTTGGGCAGATGACTTAATAGACGAAATAGAGCTTGACAGAAGGCTCAGTCATAGCTTGGAGCAAGCAAATAGAGGCGAAACATTCCCGATAGAACAACTCAAAAAACAGGAAATGGAAAAAATCGCGAATGGATACTATGACAGATAACGACTTTGAAGTAAAGCCTGCCAGATACACTTTAGATTGCGCCGAGATGCTGGACGAGGCAATAACGTATTTAAGAGAAAGAGCGCCAAAAGCAGCAGAGGAAATGGGGAATAAGTTTTTCAAAATAATAGAAATGCTAGAAAGAAT
>JAITUM010000004.1 GCA_031286305.1 Candidatus Fibrimonadaceae bacterium
AAAAAAAGTCTCGGGGTCTCTCTCAAAACTTCCCGAATATCGTGCCGAAATAAAAATTTCTCATTGGATTTATAAAATACACCCTCTAGGGGAAGCTCTCGCCACCTACCCAAAGAACCGTAAAACATCAATTTTCCGCTTTTAAGCATAATACTGTGGCTTAATATAGAAAATGCTGATTTACTCGGTAGTGGCTAGTGGTGCTTGCCAAAAAAACAGCTAAATTAACTAAAAAACAGTGATTTTTGCAACGAATGATTGAATTGTAGGGGCAACTCGCCGTGGTTGCCCTGCAACGTGGCTGTGCATTTTGTGCAACGTTGTCCAAAAACGGGGCGTTGCGGGGCGTTTGGTGAGCGTAGCCGAACCAGCCCCGCACAAGGGGGTAGCGGAAAACGCCGTCGCCACCGTAGGGGCGTTGCGTGTCAACGCCCTTTTGCCACGCAAGGCGGTTGCAGCGAGGGGGAAGTGAGTTCCCCCATATTCAAAAAGGCAAAGGTTGAGTGTATTTTGCTCTGATTGAATCTGCAGGGGCTGCGTTAAAATGCCACCACTCGCTTGGCAAATTTATCCATCCGCTTTGCCGCATAATCGAACGTAAAAATTCTCTGTTCTTAACTTGAGTTTCTGTTAGCAAACCTTGCTCCAAAGCCTGCTGTTCACCTTTTTTGCCCGCATAAAAAGCAAAAGAATCAAAAGGAAGCCCCATATCCACAAGTTCGTTGTTTTCGTTTAGCAAACCCACATCCACAGCCATTCCATACGCATGAATACTTCCCCTTGCCGGACTGCTAACAAAATGCTGCCAAGGAGTGCCACGCACCGCAGTGCGCAACACTTCTTGAGCTTGATTGGAACGACCTGCATCAAAAAGAATAAACTTATAATTTGGCTCCTGCTTTTTTAACGAATTTGCTGCCCATCTCAATTTTTGCATCCCATCTTTATGCAAAAAAGCCCGCTGAATTCCGCAATAAACATTATGACCTGTAAAATTATCAAAAGTAGCGTATGGCATTTGTATCACCAAATTGCTTATTCCCTTAACTTCCACCCAGTCCTCACGCTGCTCAACCGCCGCTATCCACTCCTTTTGCGCAGAACAAAACATCAAAGGTTTTTCCGGTTTTACGGGAACAAACAATGGCAAAGTGTCTTGAGCAAAAGAGTTAAAAGCTAAAAAAACAAAAAAAAGTTTTCCTATTATCCTGAACATTTTACCTCCACTTCTATGCAACTCTTCGCCTTATCACATAACTTAAGTTTCAAAAAATCACTAAAATCAAAATCACGTTGCTCAATAAAAAGCTCCTTTGGATCCGAATCAAAATCAAAAATAATCCACTTATTGTCTTTATCCCTAAAGTCAACGCTATCAAAATCCAAACCAAACGCAGACAGCACAGGAATGCGGCATTGCATTTTTTCAGCATAATCCATTTTCAAATAAACATGCCCCAAAGCCGGCGGAACGGTATCTAAAGTAACTTCCTTAGGCAGTTCAGCCCTGAGCTTTAAAGGATGCGGCCTTATTGTCAATTCTTTTCTTGAAACATTATTTGCAAAATCCCTTGCCACAACCTGTATTTTAGGATTTTTTACCTTTACATTTATAAAATGCCAACTCCCGGGGCTTGCATCTTCCACCCTAAGCAAATCATTTGTCACATCCGACATATTTGCCAAAGCAATCGAATCGTATTTTTTGCTGAAAATCCGTTTATTGTTTTGAAAAACTTCAAGCGAATATATAGACATGGGATTGTCAAAAGGCTCGCGGCTGTAATCAACTATCTTAATGGCAAAGCCGGAATCAAAAGGAGCTGCATCCAAAATGAACGGGGCTATTGTATCCGAACATTCCATGTGTTTGCAAGGGTTAAGAATAAATTTTCTGTTTGGTGTTCTGCGTTCAACATGCAAGTGTGGATGCCCAATACCGGTGCTGCCGCTATACCCTAAAGTATCGCCCTTTTTAAAATTCACTTTGAGCCAAAGCTGCACACTCGCTTTTTCTTTTTTTAACATTTCATCGCGAATCAAGGCGTCAATTCTCCTGTTAAACTCTGAAAGATGAGCAAACAACCAAATATGGTCATCCTTTGCCTTAAACCTTATGTAACGCCCGTAGCCAAAAGGGTTCCTTACCGCAAACTCAACCATCCCATCGCTCGGTGCAAGCACAGGCCAACCCTCTTCCCTGTTCGTTGAAAAATCTATACCCGCATGATAGCGCGCTCCCCTGCTCTCGCCAAAAGAAGATGTTAAATAAGCGGTTCTACCCATTGGCTGATAAGGTTTGGCAAACGCCAAAGACATAAAAAAAATGCAGATATAAAAAAGAAACTTCACGTCATTTCCGACTCATTTGGCAATTCCGCAATCCAAACTCTGTTTCTTCCGTTTTGCTTTGCATTGTACAAAGCTTTATCTGCGGTTTCAATAATATAACCGTATTCTACACCTACATGCGGAATGAGAGTTGCAACTCCTATGCTAACCGTGAACCTGGTTTCTTCGCCGCCGGATGTCAAAACAATCTCTTCTTCAACTGCTCTACGTATCCGCTCGGCAATCACATCGGCCTGGTGGGAATTTGTAGCGTAAAGCAGAACTGCAAATTCTTCGCCACCAAATCTGGCTATAAAATCCGTGCTTCTCTTTAAACTCTTATTAAAAACTCTTCCCGCTGCTTTGAGAAGTTCATCCCCCTGCCTATGACCATGGGTATCATTATAATTTTTGAAAGAATCAACATCAATCATTAAAAAACTCAAATTGACCTTATCTCTTAAAGCACGATTCCACTCTTGCAGAATTTGTCGGTCTAAAGCTCTGCGATTGGGTATTTGGATCAAGCTATCCATAAGAGAATCCTGCTCTGCCAACTCCTTTAACCGAACAATTTCTGTGACATCGTTCAACATAAAAAACATGCCATCTGCTGCATCGTCAGACATTTTATCTGCGAACACATCAAAGGTTTTGATTCGCTCACTTACGGTTATTTTTTGGTAATCCACAAAAAAAGAACGCTTTTGAACTATGTCTTTGAACAATTCCCTAACCGACCTTTCTTCAAATAATTCTAAAAAACTTCTGCCTTCAAAACTTTTCGGGTCTTTTATTTCCAAAGCTCTGCTAACAGACTTGCTCAAATATTTTATTCTGCTATCTTTATCCACCAATATAAGCGCGCTGGGAGTAACTCTCATCAATGCACCGAATGTAGCAAAAGCATTGTCAACTTCATTTGATTTTTTAACCGTATAATATAAAACCACAAAGAGCATAGCACTCGCAGTGAGCAGCAAAGTGAAATGCAGCAAAGCATCACCCGGTGAAATTGCCACGCTCGATTCATGATTTCCCAGCACAAAAAGGCTTAAAAATAAATTTAACAACTGCGAAACCACAACAAAAGTAACATAACTTTTAACATTAAAATATGCCGCGGCAATAATCAAAATGAGAAAGTATACATCGTAAATGTACCTAAAAGAATCTATAATTAAAGAGCCTGATATATAAGCTGCATAAAAGAAAAAAGGAATAATAAACGACATGCTTTTGAAATTAATTTTCTGCAAAAGCAATAACCCGGCTATAACAACAACTGCAAACGTTAAAATTACAACCATGTTCGAAGAATCACCGCCGGAATACAACTCCACAAGAACTCTAAAAATGCAGAATAGTATCAGGCAGAACTGAACCGCTCGGTCAGCTCTCTTTCTATAACTCAATTCTAAGGCTCGCTCATCCATATTCACATTCCTGAGAATATCCATAAATATACATTTTTTCCCAGCCAAAAACTCAAAAAAGCAAGAATTGTGCCACCAATTACATCAGAAAGCCAATGAACACCATAATAAACCCTTAAAAGACCCCAAGTGAGCGGCATTAATATCACAATCCAGCCTATGGCCGGAGCAATGGAGAAAATTATAAAACCCACCGCCAAATTATTCATGGTATGGCCGCTTGGGAAACTGTATTTGTCCAGCGGTGGAACCTCTGCGCTAACCTTTTTCAGCAACTCAAAGGGACGTTTGCGACGAACAGACAATTTTATAACCCAATAAAAAACAAGGCTGACAATAGTGACCGGAATAGCATGTTTTATCGCTAGAAGCAAGGTTTCTTGCCCATAAAAGAAATAGAGAAGCGCAATAATCAAAACCCACACATAACCATCACCTAGGCGCGTATAAAACTTTAAAAACTTGTCTGTTTTTTCTGGAAACGAGTGTCTGCGCCAAAAGTAAAAAAAACGCATATCTAGTTTGTGCATAAAATCCTCATTCCATCCAGCCTTAGTTTAGGGTCTTCGAGGCTCTTTTTACATGCAATTATATCTTTTTTCTTTTGATCCAGTGCTTTACTCTGTTCAAAACCACGCAAAAGCATGCTGGTTTCTTCCAAGCGATGCAACTCGCTTTCCAAAGTTGAAATTACCAGTTTCTCCGTTTCTTTTGCTATTTTTTTTGCCGAGTTCTCCAACGATTTTTTCGCCTTTTCAAAACCTTCCGCTGCAAAATACTCCAAAACAGAGTCCGGAATATCCGCTTTGGAATTTTTTAATGCCATCGTATCTAGCTCCTTTGCCAAACCGCTTTGCAAATTTCCATCGCTATCTATAATCACGCTCAAAAATTTTTCACCAAACAAATTGCTTATTCCCCATTTTACATTCACAGAGAATGTCAAAATAAAATTATATTGAATAAAAAATTTCCCCGGAGGCACCAAATCGCAAACAACGCATGCAGTATTTCCAAAATCCTCACCCAAAGCCTTGTCAAAAAGTCTTTGCATAATAGGATGTTCCCAGTGGAAAAAGCTAATATTCTCATAGTTCAAAGCCGCTTCTCTGCCGGTTATAACGGTAACCGAGCAACCATCAAACTCAGACATTTCGCCGTTTTCCATTGAACGGGCGTTTTCTACTCCCAAAAGCGTTGCATGTTCGGAGTGCTCCGGCGCACCTTTAAGAACAAAGCTATCCGGGTAGATGCCTTTTTGAACATCTACATCCAAAACTTCCAACATATCAAATGCAAAAGGCAAAAGTTCCTCATTTGCATCCATTTTTTTGGCTTCGCTAAGCAATTCCTCGGATATTTTTTTGTTTTGTGAATTAAATTCCAGCAAACGGTCTCTGCCCTCTTCCGCTTTTTTATTTATCAAAGCCATTTCCTTTTTGCCGAGCGGTAAAAATTCTTTCAAAAACTTGTTATATTTTTTTTCCGGATTTTCTAAGTATTCTTTTAATTCTTTTTCAAATTTGGCATACATCTCACCGCCACCCATCAATGAATGCTCAAAAATACCCAAAGCCTCATGGTACCAAAGAAAAAGCATCTCCGTTTTGCTCTTTTTTATAAAAGGAACGTGGATAAAAATTTCCTTCCCTTGCCCAATGCGGTCCAATCGCCCAATGCGTTGCTCAAGCAAAGAGGAATCTTCCGGCAAATCAAAAAGTACCAAGTGTCGCGCGCATTGAAAATTCCTTCCCTCAGAACCAATTTCAGAAGACAGCAAAATATTTGGTCCTTCCGGATCCATCCAAGCCGCCACCGCTCTATCTCGCTCCAAAGAATTCTCATCTTCCTTAAAAGCAACCGCAGTCCCCTCCTCCAAAAGCCCAAGCAACTCAACAACAACCTCAGAAGAAGAACAAATCAAAAGAATCTTCTCATTTTTATGCTCATTAATAAAAGAAATTAACCACTGACCACTAGCCACTAGCCACTCCCCACTAGCCAGCGAATAGGTTCGCAAAGTCCTCTTAGGAAACCCTTTCACACTTTTTCTTGTGTTGCGAAATACGGAAGAACTTGTACCCAAAGCGTCTATAACGCGTCGCATCCATTCCGTTGCGGTTAAAGACAAATCCGCTTTTATAGGTAGCCATGAACGAATCGGCGACTTTTCGGGAATGTTTTTTTGCAAATCTTCCCAAGAAAGCTCCTCATCGGAAAATGGAATTTTAGATAAATCCTTAGCAACTTTTTTATAGTTGTCCTGATTCTTTTCAAACTCTTCCAAGCTTTGAAAGCGTGCGGAATCTAAAAGCTTCAACCTGTAAAAATAAGCCTCGGGAGCAAGTTGTATGGGCGTTCCGGAAAGCAAAAGCAAACCGGGGACTTTTTGCGAAAGCTCCTCCGCTAAAATATATTCCGCATTTGCACCCTTTGATGTTTTTATTAACCTGTGCGCTTCGTCTATAATCAGCAAATCCCAGGGAACTTCCGAAGCCGCTGCCGCAACATAATTATTTGCAAGTAAAAATTCCAGCGAACATATAACGCTATCATGAAGCGAAAATACATTTTGTTTGTCTGTAGCGTATTTTCTATGCTCGGAAATATAGTCATCATCTATGCTTGTGAACCAGTGGTTAAATCTTTTGCCAAGTTCAATGAGCCATTGATTTTTCAACTGATCCGGAACAATTATCAAAGTTCTTTTTATTCTGCCTTCCGTTTGTAAAGCATTCCAAATCAAACCGCTTTCTATGGTTTTGCCAAGACCAACCTCATCGGAGAGCATTAATCTAGGCAAAGACACGTCTTTTAAGGCTCTGTAGCTCAAATAAAGTTGATGCGGCAATAATCTCAGTCTAGGGCCAAGCATTCCCTTCACAATAGACGATTTCCATATTCCGCGCAGTTTTGCAGCACGCTGCCGCAAACAAAATTCAAAATTGCTGGAAAATTTCTGCAATTTCCCAAAAACATCGGTGCCGTCTTCACTCTGTTGCTTAAAATGCAGCAAAGCTTCCAAAATAATTTTGTCTTTGTTCTTGTAATATAAAAGACCATCTTTTTCAATTATCTCTTCAACAAAAAGAGAAAGACCTTTAATTGAGGTTGCTTTTTCGCCTGCCTTCAAAATATAGCGATTCAGCGGCGGCTCACCTTTTGAATTATAAATTCTCTGTTCACCGGAATTTGGAAAACGCAGGGTTATGGTTCTAAAATCCTGTTTAATAACCTGTCCGACACCCAGCTCTGGCTCGGATTTGCTTGTCCATTTTTGTCCTATTGCAAATTTAGGCACTACAATTGCCAACCTCTATCTGAAGTTCCTGTTATGCCACGGAGTTTAAGCTCAAAATCCTCAGGATTCGTGGCCGCTTCAAGCGCTGTTTGCTTGGAAATTTTTTGGCCATTATAAAGGCTCAGCAATGCTTGATCAAAAGTTTGGCTTTTATACTGCATATGACCTTCTGCAATAGCGGTTTCTATAAACTCGCTCTTGGTTTTGTCCATTATATATTCTCTTATCGCAGCGGTATTCACCAAAACTTCTGCAGCGGGAATTCGTCCGGTCACATCGCTTCTGGGCAACAAGCGCAGAGATATAATGCCTTCCAAGCAAGATGCCAAAAGCATTCTGATTTCATCGTGTTGGTGAGGCGGATACATTGAAAGTATGCGGTGTATGGTTTCCGTTGCATTTGTGGTGTGAATTGTTGCAAAAACCATGTGCCCCGTGTCTGCAGCGGTAAGCGCAATTTGCATTGTTTCCAAATCACGAATTTCACCTATAAGCATAACATCCGGGTCTTGGCGAAGCGCTGCCCTGAGAGCGGCCGCATAATTATTGGAATCCGTTCCTATTTCGCGTTGAGAAACTATGGATTTTTTATCTTTATGCAAAAATTCTACCGGATCTTCTACCGTCAAAATATGAGTAGATTCGTTTTCATTTATGTAATCTATCATTGATGCCAAACAGGTTGATTTACCTGAGCCTGTTGTGCCTGTAACTAAAATTAAACCGCGTTTTTTAAGAGACATAGTCAAAACAACATCCGGCAAATTCAAAGTCTCAAACCTTGGAATTTTTGAATTTATATGCCTGAACACCACGGCAGGCGTTCCTCTTTGGCGAAACACATTAACGCGAAAGCGCCCCAGTTCTCTTGCGCTCAAAGCAAAATCGCATTCCTTTGTGTTTTCAAAATGTTCTTTTTGAGACTGGTTCATTATGTCGCCTAAAAAACTATCCATCAGTTGATAAGTTATCTTTAGGTCAAAGAGTTTTTTCAACTCGCCGTGAATGCGAAAACTCGGCGGAATGCCTATGCGAATATGCAAATCAGAAGCTCCGTTTTCCACCATTGCTCTTAGCAGTTGTTCTATGCGCACCGTCATTACATCACCTCTATTTCTGCCAAGGCCAGCTTCGCCTTTAATTCCGTATTATCCGGGTCGCGAGACAGCAAAATTTTATACACTTCCACAGCTTTTTGCGGCAAGCCCTGGTTCATATAAATTTCAGCAAGAGTTTCCGTTGGGTTTTGAGTTAAAATATCCTCAGCACTTGCCTCTGCTTCTTTGTTTTTTGCGGCAGTAAGCAAAGAATCCATATCGCCGGTTAAATCCGGAAGATTTTCCGTGCGGTCTGATAGCTGTTCTCCTATTATGGCATCTAAATCAAGAACACCGGTATCTTCGGTAATATCCGTATCTGCATTGCTTGTTGGTCCCAAAGCGGCGGAAAGCAGGGACTCCATATCACCGGTTAAGTCCGGAAGGTTTTCCGTGCGGTCTGATAGCTGCTCTCCTATTATGGCATCTAAATCAAGAACACCGGTATCTTCAGCGGTATCTGTACCCGTGTAACCGGTGTATGTACCTGCATCGGCATTGCTTGCCGGTTCCAAAGCGGTGGCAAGCAGGGATTCCATATCGCCGGTTAAATTCGGAAGATTTTCCGTGCGGTCTGATAGCTGCTCTCCTATTATGGCATCTAAATCAGGCTTAACCTCTAGTTTAACCTCGGGTTCGGGTTCGGGTTCGGGTTCGGGTTCGGGTTCGGGTTCGGGTTCGGGTTCAGGTTCAGGTTCAGGCTCGGGCTCAGGTTCAGGCTCAGATTTAACCTCAGTGGCAAGCAGGGATTCCAAATCGCCGGCTAAATTCGGAAGGTCTTCCGTGCGGTCTGGTAGTTGCTCTCCTATTATAGCATCTAAATCAGGTTTAGCCTCAAGTTCTGGCTCTGGTTCTGCCTCAAATTTAATCTCGGGTTCGGGTTCAAATTTAATCTCAGGTTCAGGCTCAGATTTAACCTCAGTGGCAAGCAGGGATTCCAAATCACCAGCTAAGTTCGGAAGGTCTTCCGTGCGGTCTGATAATTGCTCTCCTATTATGGCATCTAAATCAAGCTTAGCCTCTGGTTCGGGTTCGGGCTCAACTTCAGGTTCTGCCTCAGGTTCTAAGGTGTAGGCAAGCAGGGATTCCTTATCACTTGGCAGTTCTTTTGCTATAGCCTCTACTTGAGGTTCAATTGACGTTTCTGTTTGGAGTTCTATTGGAAGTTCTATTGGAAGTTCTGTTTGAAGTTCTATTAACGGTTCTGCAGAAAGTTCCGGCAGTTCCATTGTAGGTTTAGTTGGAGGTAAGGAGGATTCAATTATGCTATCAACAGCCAAAATGAGCATTGACTGTGTTTTTCTTTCTTCTCTTTCTTCTTCTTCTCGTGCGATATTGTCTAGGGCATCAAAAACCGTTGTTGCTTGTGGTGCAGGCTCCGCAATGAGTTTAGGTGCAGGTTGCACTATGGAGTCATCAGATACAGATTGTGCTATGGGTTCAGACGTGGATTCCGCTATAGGTATGGATTGCGTTGGGGATTCCTGTGTAGGTTCTTTTGTTAGAGCTCTTGAAAGTGATTTTTGAGCAACAGAGCAAAATGGGTCTCGCTCTACAACCACTGTCAAATCGATTTTTGCTTTGTCAAAGTCCCCTTTGTCTAAAAATATTTGCCCTCTGACAAGTTTTCCCGGCAAAAAGTTAGGGTTTGCGTCCAAGCCTTTATTTGCCAGATCTAGAGCTTCATCTAGCTGCTGTTCATAGCCTCGCACTCTGCCCGCCAATCTAAGTAAATCTGCAAGTTGTGCAAAAAGCAGAGATTTTGGACTTTTAGCCAATTTTTTCTTCAAATTATTAATAGCCACGCCTGTACTCATGGTGTAGAATATAGAAAATACTAAATTAGCTCCATGCGTAAAACCGCACTAATCTTACTTCTCCTCTTTGCTCTATCTAAAGCAGAAGATGAATATAAGCCAATTCCTTTTTCAGCTACTTTTGATGGAATTTTCTTGAATTCCGGCAAAACTTTTATTTATAATTATGGGCTTAACTCAGCGCTTATGGTTACCGGCACCTATTTTCTAGTTCAAGCGGATATTGACTGGAAAGCGCGACAATTTGCATACAATAACCAGCCTGTTGTTTACGCTTCGATGCCTGCGGTTATGAGTGGTGCCATTGTTCCCGTGATTTTGCCACTTTCTCTATACGGAACGGGGCGCAGTCAGCAAGATTTGAAGCGGCAAACCGCAGGTGTTGCAGTTATGCAATCGGTAATAATTTCAACCACTCTAACAACGGGGATAAAAGCATTCACAAGCCGCAGATCGCCGGAGCTTATGAGAAATGAAAGAAATGATACCAAAGAAGATTTTAGCAGAGATTTCAAATTTGGTTTTTTGGAACGCATCCCTTTTGACGGCTGGCCCAGCGGGCACACTTCTGCAGCTTGGGCAACAGCGGCAACATTAACGGAATTTTATCCACAAAATACTTGGCTTGCCGTAGGTTTATACAGCTATGCTGTTTACATGGCTTTAGGCGTTTCAATGAGCATACATTGGCTTTCAGACGGCTGGGCAGGTGCTTTTTTTGGTTATGCGATAGGTAAAACAGTTGCTCAGCATTTTACGAAAAAAGAAAGCAAATATTCTTTCATTGTTCTGCCAGACAGGTTTATGTTTGTGCGGAGTTTTTAACTTGAATAACGAAAATATTGATTGGTTATGATATGCCGAATTTTTGCTTAGCCTCAGCCAAAGAAACGCCGCTCTCCCAAAGGGAGAATAGCTCTTCGCGGCCCTCTTTCACGCCACGGCCAAAACCAACTTGCTCACCTTCTTTCTTGGCATAAGCAATGGTTGCATTGTAAACAGCAATCTCTTTCATAGAAGCCTCATAAGCTCGAAGTTCCTCTTTTGAGAAGTTAGAAATTTCCGCAAGCTCAAAAACACCTCTGAACATCCCCTGCCTAAATCTAACAGGAATCTCATCCAACTTATGAAGATTGTTAAACAACCAAAGCCAGATATCCAAGGTTGTTTCACACTCTTCCAAAGCCACCTTGAATTTAGGGAGCACAACAAAAGCCAAGTGTAGGTCACCTATCTCCGTTGTTAATTGTCTGAACCTCGATTTTCATGATTTAAGGATTAACATGAATTGCAATACGGAATGCTTTTTTGTGAATTTATTTTTAACATCAAGTAAATCCTTTAATCAAGTGAATCGGGGTTCAGACAAAAGAAATGAGAAAATCGTTACTTTGCTTGCTTTCGCTTGCAAAGATTCTTTTAAATGTAAAATCTAGAGTGAGCGGCGCAAATCTAGGATCTTTCATGAAAAACTCCGTTAACTTATGTTCCATACTCCTTAGACGCTTTTCGGAGGGAAAAAAATTTTAAAAGTTCACTTTAAACTAAAAAATCTACATTTTTACATTAACTTACACAAAAATGACATTTTATTATTTTTTTGTCCACTTTGCAAAAAAAAATGTATATTGTGATAATGAGAAAGCTAGAAGTGGGGGAAGTTGGCTGAATTTAATTTTGCTTCTTCTAATATACCTTCTAGTTTTCTCATTTCTATCAATTCTATTGTGTAAATTCTTTTTCCTTGTTCTTTAGCTTCTTTTACGGTTATGTATACCTTATTACTTCCAAATAAAGGAGCTATAAATCTGTGCATAGCTACTATATCTAGGTTTTTATATTTATCTGGTTGGGTTAAAATTTTGATAGAATTGACGAACAAATTATCAATATCAGAAGCTGCTGCGTAGTGCTGCCCTCTAGTAAAACCGTTGGCTATAGATTTAGCAACAGCGGCATTTGATAATAATTTCCCTATAGATCTTCTACTTAACCTCACTTCTTCACCGTTTTTTTTATTTTTTAATATTATGCCTCTACCTATTAATTCACGTAATTTATTTACGGCCTTTTCAAAGCTCATTTCATTTTGATATTTTTCTTTTTTTCTCATTTTAAAGCTCCTTTTCATTGTGTTCCATATTCCTTAGACGCTTTTCGGAGGAAAAAAAATTTTAAAAGTTCACTTTAAACTAAAAAAACTACATTTTTTACATTAATTTACACAAAAATGACATAGAAATGACATTTTATTATTTTTTTTGTCCACTTTGCAAAAAAAAATTGTATATTTATTGGTGATAAACACACTGCCAGAGCTATTTTTGGCAAAAAAAATAAGGAGGTCCTATGAAAAAGGATAGAAAGGGTTTTACCCTGATTGAGTTAATGGTGGTGATAGTCATCATTGGCATTCTGGCAGCAATTGCTATTCCAAAGCTATTTGGGATGAGCGCTAAAGCAAAAGCGTCAGAAGTTGGTCCTGCAGCGGGAACTTGGAGCAAGTTGCAATCGGCGTTTTTGATGGAGCAAAGCAGGCTTGGAGATGACGTAGAAATTAGTTACGTAAAACCAGGAACGCAAACTGCAACTACAGCGACTAGCTTTACTAGCAATTTCTCCTATGCAACGGGTCTTGCTGCTAATGGCAGCATAGCTAACTGGACAGCTAGTAATTTTAGCTTTGGCTCCGATTGTCCTGCTGGATCTGGCACTTGGTCTGCAACTTACAATGCAGATTCTGGAGTAGATGCTGATGCGGCAGGAAAACTTGAATGCACCACGCTTACCCCAAATTTCAGTAAACTTCAGTAACCTAATTGTTAGATAGGAATCCGTCTATAAAAGGCGAGGTTCCTGTTCTTTTTTAGCCAAGGTGCCAAAAAAACAATGAACTCTAAAGCATTATTTTTTTTATTACTCGCCTGTAGCGTTCCTTTTTTTATTTTTATTTTGCCATTTTTTGGTTATAAAGATGTAGTGTATAAGCTAGATTCTTACTCACCATTTTGGATATTCTCCCTACAATTAGGTCTAGTTTTTTTGTTGTCCATAAGGCTATTAAAAGATTTTTACATATGGCTTAAAAATCTACTCCCAACTCCCTACTCCCTACTCCCCGCGCTCTTAATAACAGCCTTCGCCCTTATCATCAGCATTGCCTTTATAGAACCTCGCTCAAGGGTACAGACAGACGAATCCATACATTATGTCATTGCTCAAAATCTCTACCACAACCAAATAGGCCAAGTTTGTATAGAAGGCTCTTTTATGGAAAATGGCTTTGCTTGCGTTTTGAACGAAACTGTAAAAGCAAGGGGACTTAGTTATATTTATATGCTTGGAATGCCATTTTTCGGCAAACATTTATATTGGGTTCATACATTGCATTTGTTTTTTTTGACATTGGCATTGCTTTCGTTTTATTTGGCATTATTGGCGTGGCTTGGAAATGGTGTGGGATGGGCAAGGCACGCCTTGCCCCTACTGGCTACTGCACTGCTTGCCTCTTGTCCTATTTTACTTTTTTGCTTTCGCTCCGCTTCCGTTGAACCTCTTTACGTAACAATGTTCTGCGTTTCCCTTTTATTGTTAAAATGGGCTTACGATAGAAATACTACAAGACATTGGCTTTTTATGGCCCTAGTTTTAGCCTTCTTCGCCCAAACCCGCTCCGAAACAATATTTTGCCTACTCGCATTTATAGGCGTAGCCTGGTGGAGAACCGGACGTTGGAATCCACTAGCCACTAGCCACTCCCCACTCCCCAGTTTTTTAGCAACGCTTTCCTTCTTCTCCATCCCCATTCTCTGTACCCTTTCTTACATGAGAGACAGCGATTTGCAAGGCGGTAGTCTTGGTGCTCACGGACATTTATTTAGTAACATAGTCTCCAATTTCAAGGTAATGGCTCTACCCCACTCCAGCAACGACGGCACATTAGTATACCCCTTCCTCCCCTACTTCACCTGGCTAGCCATATTCGGTCTAATTACATTAATTATCTTAACTATAAAAGAATTCCGCTCCAAAAAAACATCCAATCCCCAATCCCTAATCCCCAATCCCTACAAACGTATATGTGCATTCCTATTACTTCTCTCCCCTCAATACCTAATCCTCTTTAACGGAGTTAGCGCCGATTTAAGCATGGGTGTTCAATGGAGATTTGCGCTTGTTATTTTACCGCCAATGGCATTCCTAGGCGCATTATTTTTGTCGCAAGTAATAACACTATTAAAAAATCAAGTAAATCCTTTAATCATGCTAATCGGGGCTCAGACAATCATCCTCACCACCTGCCTCGTTCAATATAAAACCTTTATCAAAGATATTCCTAATATAGACAATTTTGCCACAATAGAAGATTATGAACTTCATAAATGGATAAGGCAAGAGCCACCCAAAAGAATGTTATTTTTTTATTGGTTTAGTTTAATAACACTCAGTCACGGACATTCAGCATACTCATATATAACACTTTTAAATCTAAATACAGAAGATTTACAGGAAATTTTAGAAGATTATAAAGGTGAAGTTTATTTTGTAAACACAAGTTCTTGTGATGTGATGGTCGGAGTACCTAAAATGCAAATCGCAAATACATTCAGAATGTGTGATAGAAGCATGAGATATTTCAATACCCAAGAAGTTTTTAGTAAAAACATGTCAAAACATTTTAAACCTTTTAGTATTCATAAAATTCTAAGCTTTAACGACATAGATTCTCTCGGATTGTTACGGATTTTAAATAAAGTTGAACCAACAGATAGTACTGTGCAGTTGTTTTTCAAAATTCCAAAAGAACGTAATGAACACTGGAAAGTACAGCATTTTGTAAACGACTCTCTTCTTCTTGAAAGTCCTTATAAAAAAAATTATTATAAGGATACGTATAATATTTCCCTCTTTAACAAAGATACAAATGAGTGGCGTTTAGATATTATAGACACCATTACAAACAAAAAAATACATAGTGATTTTTGGGAATTGATTAGGACAGCTCCATGAAAACTTCAAATTACATTAAACACACTCAATCAAAAGGCATTAGAAAGCTATTGATAGACCGTTTTAATAAAAAACTCCTCAGCGTATTCTCAAAAAGCGTAGAAAACATGCAAAATATTTTGGACCTTGGCTGTGGAGAAGCTTTCACGCTTAATATGTTACAAAGCAACTTTCCAAATTTGAATTATTTTGGTTATGATATAAACCCTATTGCACTAAATCTTGCAAAACAGAATGCTTCTAATGCAAAGCTTGAGATTCAAGATATCTATACTTTAAAATCAGAACATGAATTTGACATTATTATTTGTTGCGAGGTTTTAGAGCATTTGCAAAAACCACTAAAAGCATTGAAAAATATAGCCAAACTAAATGCGAAAATATATATATTTTCTGTCCCAAATGAACCCTTTTTTAAGCTCGGAAATTTCTTTAGCGGCAAATACATAAAAAATTTAGGCAATCACCCCGAGCATATTCAAAATTTTTCAAAAAGACAATTTTACAAAATGTGTAGTGAATATTTTTCTCCCATTATTTTAACTTCCAGCTTTCCTTGGACAATTTTTGTTGGAGCAGCAAAATAAAATGTTTATTAAATGCAAACACTATATAGATTATGTCATAGTTGGTTCTCTGACTACAGTCATTAATTTGGGAACATTTAATGTACTTTTATTTTCAGGCGTAGATTATAAAGCTTCAAATATTTTTGCACTTATTTTAGGTAGAATTTTTGCTTATGCAGCAAATAAGCTTCTTGTTTTTAAAACTCATTGCAAAAACTACAAAGAATTGTTTTTTGAAATGTTTCGCTTTATAACTGCCCGTGGAATAACAGCTTTTGTAGACTTTTTCGGTTTAGTAATAGCTGTAGAAATTTTTAAATTTTCTACCATATATAGCAAATATACTTTGACCTTTATAGCCATTATCCTAAATTATATTTTAGCAAGAAACTTTGTTTATAGAAGGGCAGGAGAAAATGAAAAGAAATATTTTTGATTACGGTTTTGCAACGCTTATAGTATTGTTTTTCTGTTTAAACACCTTCTTATCCACTGGTGCAGATATTTGGCTAGATGAAGCGTATTCTCTTATTCATTCAAGCGGAAACTTTAGAGAAATAATTAAAGTTACAAGCAATGGAGTGCACCCGCAGCTCTTTTATTTTATTTTGTCTGTTTGGCAAAGTATCTTTGCGCATAGTATTTTTGCAGCAAAAATGCTTTCTGTAGTTTTTATGTCGCTAGCTCTGATTGTAATTTCTTTATTTTTAAGAAAAGAATTTTCAAGTAAAACTTCCTTTGTTTTTTGCCTTTATTATTTTGTGCCATTTTACATAATTTATAATTCAATAGAAATTCGTATGTATTCACTTGCATTCTTATTTGTTAATTTGGCATGTATTTCTTTATATTATATAGCATTCTCTAACAAAAAAAAATGGTGGTTCTTATTTTTATTTTTTGCAGTAGCAAGTGCTTACACCCATTACTATGCAGCTGTTTTAGTTGCAATAGTTTTTTCAATGTTCTTTGTATACATTTCGCTTAAAGACAGGTCAAAAATTAAATATGCCATTTTAACTGCTTTCAGTGCCATAGTGTTATATATGCCATGGTTTTTTACTCTTTTAGCTACATTCGGTAGAGTTAAAGACGATTATTGGATTCCTGAAGTTACATTGGGTAGTACCTTAGTTTATTTAAATTATGCCTTTGAGAACGTTACAAACAAATATTCGTTGGTAATAGTTTTTGCAATATCAATAATTTTCTTCTTTATTGGTAAAAAAAGAAAGAAAGAAAAAATCATTTTTGGGGCAAGCCTTTCTTATTTTTCATTAGCTTTGTTCGGGATTCTAATTTCAATATTTGTAAAACCTATATTTATAGGTAGATATTTATTTCCTTCAATTGCTTTAATTTTTATGTTTTTAGCTGTTGAACTTTGTAAAATCAAAAATAAAGTACTTTTTACAAGTATTTGCATTTTACTTTTTGTGTTTGCTATCAATAATAGCCTCCATCATATACAAATCGAACAGAGAAAAAATGAAAGATATTTATTTTTCTACAACACCGTAAGTAAAAAATTTAAACCAGAAGATATATTTGTATTTCATCCTTCAAAAGATTTAAATACATATGGAGACTTATTTTCTTATATTTTTCCAAAACATACTCAATTTAAATATTATTTGAAGCCAGAAGGTGTTGGTGAAAACTATTTAGATGCTATAAATAAGTTCAGAAAAGCAGAGTTTATTGAAAATTTAAATAAAAATAAAATAAAAGAGCAGGCAGTGTGGATTCTTTTAAAATATAAAGGATATAATGATGACTGGTTTCAAAAATTGATTTTTTATTTAGAAAGACAAGATATATATTGTAACGATTTTCTTGAATGGTACACAAATCATAATTTTTATTCTGCAGATATTAGCTTTAGTTTGTGTTACTTGGAGGCTGAATGAGATTTTTATTGCTTTTACCACCCCTATTCGCCCTCACTTTTGTCGCCTGTTTTGGCGTAAACCTCCCCTTTTGGGATGAATGGGAAATACCCCTTGCTTTAAACGATGTTTTGGAACGCGGCTTGCAATTTGGTGATTTATGGAATTTACATAATGAACATAGAATTTTCTTTCCAGCAATGGTTTACTTACTCAGTGCCTACTTCACAGATTTTAATGTAAAAATAAATATGTATATAGGCTGGTTTTTCCAAAGCGGAATTTATTTGCTTGTGCTGCTGTATTTTAAAAAAACAATTGAAAACGAAAAACATTTTATTCCATGGGCTCTATGCTTAGGCTTTATAGTATTCAACTTTGTACAATTTGAAAATCAGCTATGGGGCTTCCAAGTTGGCTTTTTTATGTGCGCATTCTTTATTGCTGCTACTTTTTATTTTTTAGATTCTTTTTTAAAAACAGAAAACATCAAATATGCAATACTTTCCCTAATTTTTGGAATATCTGCAGGTCTTACTAGCCTGCAAGGTCTATTTGTCTTTCCTGTTGCTTTGATTCTTTTATTTTTAGCAAATAAGAAAAAATATCTATTCTATACATTTTTATTCACCTTGCTTTTTTTTGCAATTTACTTTAGTGATTATCAAGTGGCGACAACGGAAATGACTCAACATTATGTTACTAAAGTTTATGATATTTTCAAAGTTTTCTTTGTCTGCTTAGGTGCACCTTTAATTAAGAGTTTTATATTTATTCATCCTACATTTCCCTCAATAATTACGGCTACCGCATCTGCTTTTAATTTTGTAATAATTCTTGGTTTTATTTTCTTTATTTTCTGTGTTTGCTTGGTTATATATTTATTCCGAAAAAAACAAATAAAAGATTTTTCTTTTTCGATTTGCCTTATATTTTTTGCCTTTGCTTTTGCATTGGCGATTAGCTTTGGAAGAAATGGTGAGGATATCGGATTAGCTCTCATGAGTCGCTACACAACATTTACATTGCTTGGTTATGTAGGCTTGATTCTTGCTTTAATAAAACTCAAACCTAAACTTCCTTCAGTTAAATACGCCTTTTCAATTTTATTATTTATGTTAATTTTACAAAACGGCATTGTTTTTAATTTAGAAGATAGGGTAAAATTTAGAATTTCAGCAAAAGAAAAATTGCAAAACTATAAAAACTTAAATGAGCAAGAGCTTATGAATATAGATATGATCCTTAATAGATGCCCGCCTAGGGCTTGCATAGAGTTGCTCGAAAAACGAAAATGGAGTGTATTTGCGGAGTGAATATGAAAATACTAGTCACAGGTTCAGCGGGTTTTATTTGCGGTTATGTTGTGGAAGAACTACTTGCACACGGACATTCCGTAATTGGCATAGATAACTTTTCCAAATACGGAAAAGTCAAAAAATCTTACGATAACAACCCTAACTATAAATTCATAGAAGGTGATGCAAAAGACCTTGAGCTAATGAAAGAACTGGCCGCAGACTGCGACCAAATTCTGGCTGCAGCTGCAATGATAGGCGGCATTTCTTACTTCCATGAACAAGCCTATGAACTTTTAGCAGAAAATGAAAGAATTTTAGCTTCAACTTTTGATGCCGCAATCTGGGCAAATAAAAATCATCGCTTACAAAAAATAAATGTACTAAGCTCAAGCATGGTTTTTGAAAGCACAACCGAGTTTCCAAGCAAAGAAGGCGACCAACGCAAATGCCCGCCACCGCTAAGCACCTACGGTTTTCAAAAACTTGCTTGTGAATATTATTGCCAAGGTGCATACGAACAATACAAACTGCCTTATACCATAATTCGACCTTTTAATTGCGTTGGCATAGGTGAAAAGCGCGCACTTTGCGATAAAGAAATATATTCCGGTAATGTACAACTCGCCATGAGCCATGTTGTACCAGACCTAGTGCAAAAAACTGTCAAAGGGCAAAACCCTCTGCATATTTTGGGAGCAGGCAACCAAATAAGGCACTACACTTACGCAGGAGATTTAGCCCTTGGAATAAGGTTCTGCATAGAAAATCCAAAAGCAATCAACGAGGATTTTAACCTCTCTACCCCAGACTCAACTACCGTTCTAGAACTTGCAGAAGTTATATGGAAAAAACTAAATCCGGAAAAACCTTTTGCATACATTAGCGACAAAGCCTTTCTTTACGATGTTCAAAAAAGAGTACCATGCACAAAAAAAGCAAAAAATATACTGGGATTTTCCGCAGATACAAAGTTAGATGCCATTTTAGACGAAGTTATTCCTTGGATAGTAGAGCAAGTGAAAATAGGAGGAATTTGATTTGCACGACTTAACCATTGCAATTCCGGTTTATAACGAAGCAGAAAATATTCGCTTTGCAGTAGAAAAAATCGAAAAAGAAGTTAATGCTCCGCACATAATAAAAATAATTTACGATATGGAGACAGATACCACTTTGCCCATTGCTTATGAATTGCAAAAAACATACGAAAGTTTGGAGTTGGTAAAAAACTTCTATGGACGTGGCGTGCTTGGAGCAATTAAAACAGGCTTGGAAAGTTCACAAACGGAATTTGTAGTTGTTACGATGGCAGATTTAAGCGACCCGCCAGAAGTGATAAATGAAATGTTAAAAATTGCAAAAGAACAAAATGCCGATATAGTTTGCGCAAGTCGTTATATGAAAGGCGGAAAGCAAATTGGCGGGCCATTTTTTAAAGGTATAATGAGTCGTTTTGCTGGTTTAACCTTGCATTACTTTGCTAAAGTTCCTACTCACGATGCAACAAATAGCTTTAAACTTTATAGAACATCTTTTTTAAAAGAGCAAAAGATTGAGAGCACTGGCGGATTTGAATTAGGTATAGAATTGATTGCAAAGGCACATTTGCAGGGAAAAAAAATTTGTGAAACTCCTACAACATGGACAGACAGAGTTGCCGGAAAATCCAATTTTAAATTGAAAGCTTGGCTGCCAAAATATCTCAAATGGTATTTTGCGGCATTCAAAAGGAGGGAAATTCATGAATAAAATCTGTATCATAGGCGGTTGTGGACATGTGGGATTACCGCTTGGCTTGGCTTTCGCCAGCAAAGGCTTTTTCGTAACCCTTGTGGATTTAAATTCTTCGGCTATAGATAAAGTGAACAAAGGGGAATTGCCTTTTAAGGAAGACGGAGCTGAAGAACTTTTGAAATCACTTGTTCCAAAAAAAATAATAGCCTCCAATGACATTACTTTGGTTAAAAATCAAGACGTCGTTATTTTTGTAACGGGAACTCCTGTGGATGAGCATCACACTCCAAAAATAAACGAGGTGTTAAAAGTAATTCGCTCATATAAGAAATCTCTTTCAAAAGAGCAGCTAATCATTTTAAGAAGTACGCTTTTTCCCGGTTCAACAGAGTTAATCGTCAAAGAACTGGAGAATTTACTTGAAGAAACTAAACTTGCATTTTGTCCAGAGCGAATTTTGCAAGGCAAAGCTTTGGAAGAAATTTTCGCATTACCGCAAATAGTAGCAGCAAATTCTGATAAAGCATACAATGAAGCAGCTGAACTATTTTTAAAAATAAGCCCAAAAATAATACGCATGGAACCAAGAGAAGCAGAACTTGTAAAACTGATGACCAATACTTGGCGTTATTTAGAATTTGCAGTTTCCAATGCTTTTTATATGATTGCCGAAAATGACGGTCTTGATTTTTATAAAATCTATAAGGCAATAAAAGATGATTATCCTAGAGCAAAGCATTTTCCCAGCGCAGGCCTTACGGCAGGTCCATGTTTATTCAAAGATACAATGCAATTAAGTGCATTTTATCAAAACAACTTCTTTTTGGGGCAATCTGCAATGCTGGTAAACGAAGGATTACCAAATTTTCTGATTCAACAATTAGAAAAAAAACTGGGAAGCTTGGCAGAAAAACAAATTGCCTTGCTTGGAATGACTTTTAAAGCAAACAATGACGATACAAGAGTGAGCCTTTCTTTTAAAATTAAAAAAATATTAGAATTTAGAATGGCAAAAGTTCTTACACACGATCCGTATTTGCAAAATAAAATGTCCTTACAAGAAACCATAAACTCAGCAGATGGAATTATTTTAGGAGTGCCACACGATGAATATAAAGGCATTGTGCCTACTGCCCCATATATTGATTGCTGGGGAATTTGGCCGAGATGAATTTACAAAAGCTATACGAAAATAGATTTGATAAACAAACCGAGAGAAAAAATGCCATATGGAAAATTTTGTGCAATAACTTTTTTCAAAGATCTTTCACACTCCCAACTTCCGCCTAGCCTCTTCCAAAGATAACCCGTTTTCCAAAAGAGCAAACAATTCTTCTTGAGCCTCCTTTCGCCCCTCAGCTCTACCCTCCTTCCGCCCCTCAACTCTACCCTCCTTCCGACCTTTATCCTCGCCTTCCATGAAACTTGTGTTTAAAGCACTCCGCGCATGGCGCAAAGCTTCCATATAGGAACGATAGCGCAAACGCTCCGCCTCTGTCATATTGTCTTCTCTTAAACGCTCACGAGCCTCGCGCAAACCGGGAGCAGTAAAACTTTCAGGAATATCACCGGTCTTTAAAAAACTTATCCACTCCTCAAAGGAACTCTTTGCAACACTGTCAAAATCATCAACTCGCAACAAAAAATATTCAGGATACAAATCTCCTGCAAACTCATGTTTGAACTGTTCTTGCTGTTTTTTACTCAAACGAAGAATATCCTCAGTTTTATTTATACCCCTAAACTCGGTTTTGCCGTGATAGGCATAATCTTCGCCTTGGCCAAGACCAAAATAAACTATGCTAACGGAATAAACCTTTTTAATCTTCGAATAAGCATCGCCGAGACCTATATACTCAGTCACTGCTTTTGAGGCTCCGTAAAGCATTCTTTGAAAATAATCCACTTCCCTATTATTCTGAACTTCTACTATTGCAAGCTCCCCATTGCCTAGCTCAGCAATCATATCCACCCTATTGAACTTAGAGTGCTCATGCTCTTGATTCCCTTCGCTCTCAAGCATTCTATGTATTTTTACATTTGTTTTCAGCAAAACAGTCAAAAAGCCCTCTAACACCACGAAGTTAGCTTT
>JAITUM010000105.1 GCA_031286305.1 Candidatus Fibrimonadaceae bacterium
CGCGGCAACACCGCCGACAGGGCAAGAGTTTGAACGCTGGAAAATAAACTCCAGAAACAGACCCGTAACACTTGATAGCGTAAACCTAAATAACCCAAACCTCACATTCTTAATAAGAATGGATTTGGAAATAACCGCCTTGTACAAAGCTGCCGCACAACCGGTAAAATACGAACTCATCGTAATTAGCGGAACAGGAAGCGAAAAATACGAAGCCGGAGAAAAAGTCACCGTCGAAGCAGGCAACATTCCAAGCGGATATGTGTTCGGATATTGGGACATATTCCCAACCGGAATCCTTAATGTAAACAACAGAGACAGCGAACTAAGCTTTGACATGCCGGAAACAGACCTCACAATGAGAGCCATATTCTCAAGAGCAAGCCAAGGAAAAATTGTCACAGACATAGTAGAAGAAACAAATGTCGATAACTGGGAAAGCACAACCATAGGCGACTCCGAAATAGAGGCAAAAAAGGAAGATGACGCAATAACCATAACCGCAACCGTATCAGAAGGCGGATTTGCTGCCATAGAAACCGATATCTCCCCAAATGCAAGCAAAAGCGAAAGCATAGTCATAAGCTACGCAAGCAACAACACTTGGCGTTTGTGCCTGGATATTCCGGGGCTGCCCTTTTCCCAAGCATTCTGCGTTATCCTAGAACCAACGCAACTTCCATCGCTACCGGCACCGGAAGGAATGCTCCCAAGCCCAGACCTGAGCAGCATAACCAAAAGCTTCTCAATATCTGATTTCAAAAACGAACTCGGCGAACCCATAGACGCTGTTATGGCCCAAAGAGTTGTTAGCATGAGTTTCTCCCCCGAAACCAACGGCGAAGAAACCGAAGCCAGCATCAGCATAACAGGCCTTGAAGCGCACATGCCGGAAGGAGGAGCAACCCCCGCCCTAATCGCTTTAGCCCCAAAATCAAACTTCACAGCCACCGCAACAAACGGCAGCATAATACTAAGCAACCTCCCCCAAAACGCAAAAGTAGAAGTCTACAACCTAAAAGGTGAGCAAATACATTCAGCCGTCTCCATACCCTATACCCCATACCCCATACCCTATGTAAAAAAAGGCACCTACATAGTCCGCGTTCGCGCCACAGACCTAAACGAAAGCAGAATTGTTACGGTGAAGTAGTTGTGAAAGCCGAGTTTAAAACAGTTCTTTTTGCACTTGCTTTATGCTCGGCACTCTTCCTATCTTGTGCGGAATTTTCCGAAATTCCCTACGAGAACAGGATAGAGGTTGTTTATGGAGACAAACTTTACGATATTGATAATGCTGAATACAAAACTGTTATTATAGGAACCCAAACCTGGATGGCAGAAAACTTAAAACGCAGAACTGCCGACAGTGAATGCTATAATGACAAAATTGAATATTGCGCCAAATACGGAGCGCTTTACGATTGGGAAACCGCCATGAGCATTTGTCCAACCGGCTGGCATTTGCCGAGCACCGAAGAGTGGGAAACTTTAACGGTTCATGTTGGCGACCCATCAATAGCAGGGAACAGATTAAAAGCAGCGAGTGGCTGGGAAAGTTTTAGCGAAGAAAATTCGCCCGAAGTTTTGCTTTCGGGCAATGGAATAGACAGATATGGTTTTTCGGCTTTGCCGGGTGGTTTTTTAGATGAAGATAATGTTTTTAAATACGAAGGTCTTGTTTCTTTGTTCTGGACATCCACAGCAAGCGGCGCCAATCAAGCTTATAGCCGAATGATATTTTATCGATACGATGATATAGTTAAAGGTGTGGACAAAAAAAACTTATTATTTTCGGTTCGTTGCATTAAGGATAATTGATTATGCGTTTTATTTTGAAAATTTTTCTAGCTGTTATATTATGCGTAAAAATATCAAGTTCTACGGTTCTTGCTGTTTTAGAAATCATTCCAAACAGCGATTTAGATATGACGGTTTCCGAATATCGTCATTTAACAGACGAGCTTAGAACTCGAGCGAGAGCCATTTTGCCGCGTAGCTACTCCGTTTTAACAAGAGACAACATATTTCAAATGCTGCCTCCGGAATCAGAGCAGGCTGAAAGCAGTGCCGTTAGCATAGGCAGAGCGATAGATGCGGAATATGTAACGCAGGGTTTTGTGGGCAAATTTGAAGGAATGTTAACTCTCACCATTGAGCTTTACGAGTCTGCAAGCGGTAAAATGCTAAACAGCTTTGTAACCGAAAGCGAAACGGCCAGAGGTTTGTTAAGCGAAATAAGAACCAAAACCCCCGAACTACTATCCGTACTTCAACCTGTAACTAATAACGTGGCAAACTTAAGTCCAGTTGAGAGAGGAGAGTTGAAAGTTGAGAGTGACGATAACTCTCAATTCTCAATTCTCAATTCTCAATTAAGCAATACAATTAGCAACGAAAAACCCAAGACCCCATTCTACACCGCTCTTGCCCTCGACCTTCTCGGCGCTGCTGCAATTGGCTTTGGCATATATCAAAACTCCAATGCGCAAAAACTTTACAAAAAATATGAAAATATGGATAAAAACTTAAACAATAACGAATATAAAAACGCTTATAGAGAAGTTGAGAGCGCAAAAACAGACAGGGATATTTTATACACCGTAGGCGGCGTTTTGCTAACAATGGGAATAATGGTGCATGTGTGGTTTTGAATACCCCATACCCAAGCGAGTTAATCAGCAGTATTTACTATATTACCCGATGTGTTCGGAATAGTCCAAAAAAAAGGTAATGAAAACAAGCTCTGCGGAAGGGTTATCGGTTATGTGAAAGTGCCAAAGCCGGAACCTGGGGGAGAAGAAACGCCTTTTGATGCCCTTATCAGCCCAGATGGAATGCTGGCTATACAAGGTGATTATTCAAAACACCCGGACTTTGAATCTTTTCGCAATAACTTGCAGCAAACCTTACCCAAAGGCTTGCAAGAAATTCTAAAGCACATATTAGAAGACGATGATGTAAGGGAAAGCATGGACAAATCAAAAAAAATAAGCGTAAGCATTATCCCGCCAAAAAATTGCAGAATGGGTGATTTTTTCCCGGTGCCCGCTCAACTTGTGCCGTTCCAGTCAGAAGATATTTTATTGAACGAAGAATGTGATATCTACTTTTTAGGAGAATTTTCAACTTTAGGCAGTGCGCATTTATTTTTGACGGGCTTTCCCATACTTTACCAGTCAAAGTACAAAGAACAGTCCGAATTGGAAAAAGAAAAGGAAATAGATTCGCTCTTAGCGGAAATAGATGGCGGAAACGCACCAAAAATCGGCAACCAACCTACCATATTTTTGGAAGGGGAGTTAAGCAACTACAAAGGCAATTTGTTAGAACTGCTGGGTGCACAGATTTTGCCAAAACTGATGCATGCTATAGAAGAGAACGACTTGGGAAATTTCAAAGCCGGCATAAACTCATTCCGTCGTTTTATGTATTCATACCCTCATCAGCAAGATATTGAAGAAATGGTTTCTATTTTAGAAAACCTGAACGAAACCAAAAACCCAAGCCCCAAAGACTCCAAAAATCTGGTCTTGTTATGCCAAAAAATGAGTGCTCTGCACCACGAAGAATTTGAACTTTTACCAGGAATTCAAAAGGAATTGGAGGAATTGAGAGTGTAGTTGGTGTTGATTTAATGCTTTGGGACATGGGACAAGCGAAGTGCTAAACTACATTGGTCGGGACAAGCGGTATGCAAAGCAACGTTGTTTGGGACATAAACTTGTGCACAATCATGTCCCAGATAACGTAGCTCCGCATTATCGCTTGTCCCATGTCCCATGTCCCAAACAAAGTAGTCTGAATTGTTAATCTAGGAGTTAAAAAATGAAAGTTGAACGTTGTGAAATTGAAGGTCTTTTGGTTGTGGAGCCGGATGTGTTTCCGGATTCGCGGGGATGGTTTTATGAGTCTTATAATGCAGAGAAATTTAAAGCCTCGGGTATAGACACGGTTTTTGTTCAAGACAACCATAGCCGCTCTGCAAAGAATACCTTACGGGGGTTGCATTACCAAAAGAACCCTGGGCAGGTAAAGCTGGTTCGTTGCACGCTTGGCAAAATTTGGGATGTGGCAGTTGACATTCGCAAAGGCAGCCCGACCTACGGCAAGTGGTTCGCTTTGGAGCTTAGCGAAGAAAACAAGAAATTTCTTTACATTCCCATTGGATTTGCACACGGATTCTGCGTACTCAGCGATGTTGCTGAGGTTCAATACAAATGCAGCTCCGTTTACAACGGAGCTGAGGAGGCAGGCATTGCTTGGAACTGCCCAAATATTGGAATAAAATGGCCGATTACCGAGCCTCTTCTTAGCTCGCGGGATCTGCTTTTGGAGCCGCTGCTTCCGGAGCCGCCACTGTAGGAGCATTAACTCTGCGTTCTTTAATGCGAGCAGCCTTACCACGAAGGTTGCGCATGTAGAATATGCGAGCTTGACGCACCTTGCCGTGAGAATCAATAGCAATTGAATCTATCAGCGGGGAGTGAATTTGAAAAATGCGTTCAACGCCAATACCATTGGAGATTTTGCGAACGGTTACTGAGGAACTTATGCCGGTGCCCTTACGCTGTATAACCACGCCCTTGAATGGCTGAATGCGGCTTTTTGGCTTGCCGTCAGCAGTTTTTTCCATAATTTTGACATTAACCGTGACGGTGTCGCCAGCACGGAAATCAAAGGCATCTTTCTTCTTGCTCTCTTGATGTATTGCCTCTATGTTAAGTTTAGACATAAAAACCTCAGAATTTTGAACTTATAAATATAGAAAAAAAAAAGCATGTTGTCAAGGCAAGCACCGCCATTTATCCTTTAAATCTTCCATTTTATCCCTGCAAAGGCAAAAAATCGTTGTAAATGGCTTTTTTTTACCTATTTTTCCTATTAGAAAACCAAAAAAGGGATTTTATGAAAAAAACTTTGACCATAGTTGTATCAGTTGTTGCCTTGATTGTGGGGCTGTTTGCTTTGCTTAATTACAACAAAAATAGAAAAATGGCTGAAATGGCCAAGAGACAAAACATTGTCATGGAGGTTCCGGTTAAACTTCTTTCGGTTGAACAACGAAACCTTGACCGCAGGGTAAAAATAAACGGCGTTCTTTCTGCCAAAAGGCAAGTCACTATTCTTGCCGAAACTGCCGGGCAAGTGCAGCGTATTTATAGAGAAGTAGGAGACGAGGTTCAAAATGGCGCCTCTCTTGCTTTGGTGGACGCTTCTGTTATATCCACACAGCTAGAAACAGCAAGGGCATCGCTTGCAAACAATCAAAGAGATTTGGCTCGCTTTCAAAACTTGGCGCAAAGCGGTGCGGCAACTCAGCAAACCGTTGACCAGCTAACTCTTGCGGTAGAAGCAGCAAATGCTAATGTTGTGGCTTTGCAAAAACAAGTTTCAAACACAACAATCAGAAGCCCGCAAAGAGGCGTTATTGTTAGAAGAATGGTTGAGGTTGGTTCGGTTGTGGGCGGCGGTGCCCCTACATTTATGGTGGCAGATCTTTCTGAGATGATTATGAAAGTTGGTTTAACGGAAATGGAAATTGTGCATGTTAGGCAAGGGATGCCCGCAACAATACGCATAGACGCTTTGAGCAAAGACTTTGCTGCAGTTATACACACCATAGGCATTGCCGCAGATATGAGCGGGCGTTATTCCATTGATGTTTTGATTACAGACCCCGAAGCAAAGGGAGTGCTACGTCCGGATTTATCCGGTAGCGTTTCTTTTGATTTGCCGGCTATGGAAAATGCGCTTGTTATTCCCAGAGAAGCATTGGTTGACGGCGTAAAAGATCCAAAAGTTTATGTGATAGAAAATGGCAAAGCAATTATGCGCCGCATTGTTTTGAATGGAGTTGAAGGCACAAGTGCTATTGTGCAGGGCGGGTTGAGTTTAGGCGAGCAGGTAGTTTTAACAGGTCATCAGAATTTGTATGAGAATGCCGCTGTGAGGATTTTGCAATGAGCTTAGCCGAACTTTCAATTAAGCGCCCTACATTTGTTGTTGTAATATTTACGGTTCTCGCGCTTCTTGGCGCCATAAGCTATAATAGTTTACGCTATGAACTTATGCCCAATATCGATTTCCCGATATTTATAACTGTAACAGTTTATCCGGGAGCGAATCCTTCGGAAGTGGAAAATTCTGTAACCAAAATTTTGGAAGAAACTCTTTCCGGCGTGCCGGGCGCAGTGAACATACGCGGTATTTCCAGAGAAAACGTTTCTATTATAATTACGGAATTGAAAGCCGGCGCAGATATGGAGGCAGCGGTGAACGAAGGTACCAGGCTTGCGAATTCAGCGCGAATGCGACTCCCCGACGATGCCTACGACCCCTCCGTTATAAAAATAAATTTCAACGCAATGCCCATTTTGAACTATGCCGTTAGAGCGGATAATATTTCAGCAACCGATTTACACGATCTTTTAACCTACCGCATATTGCCCGAATTTGCCAGCGTTCCGGGTGTTGGCGAAGTTTCTACAATGGCTTCTTCACAGCGTGAAGTTCAGGTGAATGTGGACCCTGCAAAATTGATGTCGCAAAACTTATCGCTTTTGCAAGTTGTGAATACGGTTGTCACAAATAATTTAAATTTTCCCGCCGGCAACATAAGAACTGATAGTTTAACAAGTACCATTAGACTTTCAGCGAAATATGAAAACATTGAAGATATAGCAAATACGGTAATCAAAAGAAATGCAGACGGCTCTTTGTTAAAAGTGGGTGATGTGGCAGAAGTTGTGGACGCAACAAAAGATGTTACCGGTTTTTACAGGTTAGACGGGCAGCCCGCAGTTGGCATATATATATCCAAGCAAGACGACGCCAACACTGTTGAAGTTTCCAGGTTAACCAAAGAAAAAGTGAAAATGCTGGAGGAGCGTTATAAGGAGCAGGGGCTTAAATTTGGGCTTGCGATGGATGGTTCCGTAATAATTCAAAATGCGGCAAATGCGGTTATTTTTGATTTGTCTTTGGCGGTAATTTTTGTCACCATACTCATGCTGTTATTTTTGCATTCTTTCCGCAACAGCGTTATAGTTATGATTGCCGTTCCGCTTTCCATTATCACCACCTTTATTGGCCTTGCGGTTATGGACTTCACTCTGAATATAATAACGCTCCTTGCACTTTGCTTGATGATAGGAAACTTGGTTGATGATGCTATTGTGGTTTTAGAAAATATTTATCGCCACATGGAAATGGGAAAAAGTCCCATGCAGGCGTCTGTGGACGGTATTAAGGAGATAGGGCTTTCTGTTATTTCGCTAACCCTCACGCTTTTGGTGGTATTTTTGCCGGTTGCCATTGCGCCCGGTATGCTCCGCCCTGTGTTTCAGGCTTTTGCGCTCACCATGTCTGTTTCGCTTTTGATTTCTTTGTTGGTAGCATTT
>JAITUM010000154.1 GCA_031286305.1 Candidatus Fibrimonadaceae bacterium
CTCTACGCGGGGGTCGCGCAAATCTGAAAAAAATGAAATGGGGCTTTTCATGGAAAATTAGTCTGCCTATGGTAAAAATCAGCCTCTATTATAGAAAATTAAGATGCGTTTGCCCTGCCACCACCCCCAGGGCTAACGCATCTTATTTTTTAAATATGGGGGAACTCCCTTCCCGCTTTACATTTCGCTGGTGAACCGTGCAAAGCGCGGGTAAATTCCCCTTTGCTGCAACCGCCCGTTACATTGCACAAGGGCAGACACAGTTATTGAGTTTGGCAATTTTGTTTATATTATGGAGTTCAAAAAAGATAAAAGCGTTGCCACAGCGTTAAAGCAAATTGAAAAAACGGCAATAATTATTTTACAGGATTTTTCACAACTAATGTTCCAAAAAGGCGGTCATATAGGTTTTGGCGTTTTGGATTCCAAAGCAAAAACATACTTGGAACAACAAAATAATTTGAAACGAATTTAACCATTTCTCTAAACGCACCCTTGAAGCCATCGTTAACATCGCACCCACTATTTTCGCAAACAACCTTTAGCCCTAAAATTTTATGCCCAATATGCCCGCCATATTTTATATAACTAAAAAATGAAACAATAACATCTGCAACAACAAACAAAATAGCTGAAATAGCAGCCTTTATAAATATGCCTCCAAAAAGCAAAGCGGCTATAGCCCCAAAACCCGAAGTTAAATGCCATAATTGCACTACAATCGCTTCTTCTAAACCGCTAACTAAAATTATAATTTGAAGCGGCACAAATACACCTGTAGCTATAAAACTTTTAATAAACATTGCCCCAAACCGCTTGCCGGGAGTTGCTAATTCATATTTGCCAAAATTACTTGAAACAGGCTGTGCAGAAATTGGCTGTGTATATATGAGTGCTGTGGGTGCAGTTGCTGTTGGGAGTGGTGGCGGTGCAGATGCTGATGCTGTGGGTAGTGGTGGAGGTATTGTTGGGAGTGGCGGAGGTTTTGGTGGTGATGGTTGCAAAATTTCCATTATCTCAGAAACTTCTTTTGCCAAAACCCAGCTATCCATTCCCTCTTTCCAAACAAGAGCTTCTTTAGCGAGCCCTCTTTGCAAGAGTTCGTCTATAGCAAAAGGCCCGCCCTGCTGCTGCCCATTTATAGCCATATACCAGATTTTTGGGTTCATAGTCATACCAACCCTTTAAGCTCACCAATCTCACGAGCCGCAACCCAATTCGCCATTCCCTCTTTCCAAACAAGAGAATCACCGCTCAAACCATTTAACACAAGCTCTTTCACAGTAAAAGGCCCTTGTTGTTGATTGTTGATTGCCATATGCCAAGTTTTCAAAGCATCCGTTGGTGCAACCGGAGCAACAGGCGATGACGCCGCAGGCGCTACTGGCTTCGCTTCTTGATTACGCAAAGATTTAACTGCAGATAATGAAACGAATATGCCTGCAATAGCAAGGACTAAAATAGGAATGCCAAGAGCTAGAACACGAGTATAATTAAAGGTAAAAACAAAGAGAAAAATAAGCGATATAATTATTGCCAAATATGGTGCAATTAATTTTAAACGAATTCTATTGCTTGGAACCCATATAGACGCAACCAAAAGAGCGCTTGGAAAAAGAGCGCTTGGAATGCCCATATAAAGTAAATTAAAAAGTAAATCATGTAGTAGTTCCATCATATTAAGTTCCATCATATTATCTTACTCCTTGTTGAAAAGACTCATAATATACAAAAAATCACGGGTTAAATATTCTTCCGCCTCGCACATCGTTTTGCACTCCTTCACGACCAATATCCAAATGTACCCAGGTTGGTGTATCTTTTTTATTTTCCAAACGCAAATTTGAACCTTGAATTAAGGGGGCAATGGCACGGTAAATGCTTCCGTCATTATCTGCTATGTCTATGGCTCTTCCAGAAGCCGCCGAAGCACTATTCATCCATTACCCAGCCTTGAATAGTATAATCCTTGACTATTCCATTAGCCCATTTACGAAATTGCACCGCTCGCTCGTTATTAACCCTGAAACCAACGGCAATTATCATTTGAAGGTTGTAGTGGTCTTGTTCTCTTTCAACCAGTCTTTCCCCCTCAGTTTGAACTGTCCAATATTTTTGGACAGTTGCCTCCTCTTGTAATTCGCTATCTTCATAAATTTTCTTTATATGGTAGCTAATCGTGCGTTTATCAACATCATAAAGCACAGCCATCATTTTTTGCGTTAGCCAAATATTTTCATTTTCATAACGCATTTCAAAACTTTGCTTATTATCTCCAGTAGCAGCAACAAATGTAAGATACTCCGCCGCACTAGAACGAATTGTAATTTCTTTTTTCATACCATTCAATCAGTCAGCATAGACGGCAGGGTTAACTAATCCTTCCCTCCAACCAAGCTCAACAAAAATAACGCAGGCGGATACATAGCCCAGGCTTCAACATTCAGTGCCGTAGAATCGCCATAAGCTAACATCATAATTACCGATATATCGGTTAGGTAAAATAATGCCGAGCCTAGTATAATCTTTACGTTATCTTTATCGTTGAACAAGCACACTGCACGCCAAAGCATAACAGTCAATAATATCATATAAGCGGGAATGCCGTATATGTACAGTTTATCTGTGGTGTGCGGCACAACAGCCATGCAGAACATAATAGTTATAGCCAATAGAGGAACAATGTATAAGAGTTCTTTGCTCTCTAAAGGTTTCTTTTTAAAGTAATAGATTACCAAGCATATATGAGTAGCAAAGAAAATCATAACTCCCATTTGCACACTGATAAAATTTATAACAGTATCTGCAAAAAACGCAAATGCCAAGGCTAAAGTCAATAGCAACGAACCTTGCTTCAATGATCTGTCTTTGGCATTTATGAAGCTGTACACGGCAAGCATAAGCACGAATGCCGGAATACAAAATTTAGCTGCTTCCGGAAAATCAAATACTCTAAGCCAGAAAATAAGCACGTAGAATATGGACGCAATGGTGAAGTATATTTTTTGCATAACCTAAAATCTCCCTTTGTGAAATATACAAGTAATATAGAAATATTTTTCTACATTATCTCTGCATTTAAATTGGCTCCCAAAATTTCTTGAAGAAAACGTAAAGTTTATCACCGTTTGTTGTAAAGCCTTGCATGAGTGATTTGACTTCAACTCTAATTCCTTTTGCAGATAATTTTAGTAAAGGAGTTCTTAGGGCAAGCTCGGACGGATAAGATTTTTTAAGATAACCTTCGGAAAACACCTCTACCACAACAGGCTCGGGAAACTGCCACCACCCAAGGCTAAAGGGGGTAGCCAAAAACTTTTCTACATTCCCCCTATGGAAGGCACTTTTTTCCTGTCTAGGTCACAGTCTGCGATAATGGTATTGGAGATTGTTTTATGAGTTTGGAAATATTGTGGTTTATGCTCATTGCGTTTTTATGGACAGGCTTTTTGTTTTTGGAAGGTTTTGATTTTGGCGTAGGTATTTTGCAATTATTTTTAGGAAAGAATGAGCGGGAACGCAGAACCTATATCAGCTCAATTAGCCCGCACTGGGATGGAAACGAAGTTTGGCTCTTAACGGCATGTGCTGCAATGTTTGCGGCTTTTCCTTCTTGGTATGCATCTTTTTTCAGCGCACTTTATTTGCCATTTGTTTTTTTGCTTTTGGCTTTGATTGTTAGGGGCGTGAGTTTTGAGTTCAGGCACAGGGCAAATTTTTCAAGCGCTCGCATTGCATGCGACATTGCTCTTGCTGCAGGCAGTTTGGTGTCTGCATTGCTGATTGGCATTGCCATGGCAAATTTGGTGATTGGCATTCCAATAGAAAATGGAAATTTTACCGGAACTTTTTCTGCATTGGTTAAACCATATGCATTGTTTGGCGGGGTGCTGGGACTATCTCTATTTTTAACAAACGGTGCTTTATTTTTGTCTTTGAAAATAGAAGGCGAACTTAAAGAAAGAGCACAGAGCTTTGCAAAAGTTTCTGTTATGGTCAGCGTGATTTTATTTGCCATAGCAACGGTTTTGGCATGGGAGCATAGCCTCATTTGCATAGTTCCTTTTGTTTTGATTTTATTAGCGGCAATTTTGGTTTTTAAACGATTTTCAAAAATAGCTTTTATTTTTGTTGGGCTTTGCACCGCCTGTTCTGTTGCTGCTTTGTTTTATACCATGTTCCCGAATGTGCTCATTTCTTCCATACCGGAGCACAGTTTAACCGTATTTAATTCCGCTTCCTCCGAATACACATTAAAAATCATGAGTATTATAGCAGCGATTTTTTTCCCTGTAACTTTGGCGCATCAAATTTGGAGTTACTATGTTTTTCGCAAGCGTATTAGCCCAAGAAACACGATGGAGGTATAAGAATGCAAACCGAACATCTTAAAAGAATAACTCAAAGTTTAATAAGCTTGCCAACGCTACCAACATTAACGGCGCAGTTGTTTGAAATGGCAGACAATAGAGAAGCTTTGGAGCAAATAATTTCAAGCGACCCTGTTTTATCTGCAAGGCTTTTAAAAATTATAAATGCAAAAGGCGAGTCTGTAACAGGCATTCACAACGCAATAAACAAACTGGGTTTTGAGTTGGTTAAAGACATTAGCATGGAAACTTCAATGTCTAAAGTTTTTGTGCTTAAAAATTTGAAAGTAGATTTGCAAAAGTTTTGGGATCACTGTAGCGCGGTAGGGATTGTAGCGCGCATAATTGCGCAGGAATATGAACCTAATTTGGCTGTTGATGCTTTCACCGCCGGTCTTTTGCATGACATTGGAAAAATTGTTCTTTTGCAATATATGGGCGCTGAATTTGAGCAGGCAATAGCTTTGAGCAAAAATCGACCTTGTGAATTGTATTTGGCAGAGAAAGAGCTTTTGGGTGTAGACCACGGGCAAATAGGAGCATGGCTTGCAGAAAACTGGCAGCTTCCGCGTTCAATAGCAGAGGTGATGCAATATCACCATGATTTGCCTAGAGCAGAAATTAATCGACCGCTTGTTGTTCTTGTAAGTTTTGCGGATATTCTTTGCAGAATTTTGAATGCAGGCGATGGCGGCAATTATGCGCAGCCTTCTTTTAGCGCAGAACTTGCGAATGAGCTTGGCAAGTGGAACATAGATTTAGAAATGAAAGCGTTGCAACCCTTAATGCTTATATGCATTGACGAACTGAACAAGCGAAATTTAACTCAGTATGGGTAATTCACATTTCATGTTTCATGTTTTATGTTTTTCTATATTCCCTCTATGAAAATCAACATAGCCATTAGTAGTTTCGGAAATATTGGCCGTGCAATTTTGAAAACTCATCAGGAGCACGTTGCAAAATTCGGCGAAGAGCATGATATTAATGTTGTTGCAATAATCCGCAGAAATGCCGGTGGGAGCAGGCACGCAGACATACCGGATAATATTCCTGTGATAACCGATGTTCGGGAATTAAAATCTAATCCGGATGTAATTCTTTGCGCAGCGCCAAGCGCTCATGTTCAAGAAGATGTGAAAAAGTTTTTGCAAATGGGTATTTGCACTGTGGATTGTTATGACTCTCATTCTCAAATAATCAAATCTCGAGAAGAGCTAGGCAAAATAGCAAAAAAGAATAACACCGTATCAATCTTTGCAACCGGTTGGGATCCGGGTTTTGACTCGATTCAACGTGCGCTGTTCGCTCAACTTTCTCCCATAGGCGAAACCTTCACCACCTTTGGTCCCGGGCGCAGCATGGGGCACACCACCGAAGTCAAGGGTATCAAGGGTGTTCAAGATGCGGTGTCTTTAACCTTGCCGGGCGACAAACCCGGAACACAAAAACGTAAAGTTTATGTGGTGGCAAACGAGGAACAGCAACGCATTGAGAGCGAGATAAAAAAACATCCTTATTTTGTGAACGATCCAACCCAAGTGCAGTTTGTGCCGAGCATAGCTGAATATGATACAAACAGGCATCAGGGCAATTTGATAAATAGCGTTGATGATGTAGCGGTAGAGCTTACTCTTTCCGGCATTAATCCAATTATGACCGCAAACATGATGTACGCCGCTGCCCGCGCCGCTTACCGCGCATGTTCAAACAAAGAATTCGGCTGCTTCACCGTTGCAGAGCGCGCGCCCTTAGACTTTATTCAAGGCAAAACAGTCGAAGAAAGATTGCTGAGGATTAGGTATTAATAAGCAAAATGATCCACATCATTTCTCAGGGTTGCAGTGCGAATTTAAGTGAGAGCGAACAGATTGCCGGTTTGTTGGCGGAAAATGGATTTGAGGTCGCCGGGAATGCTCAACCTCATGCTGTAATCCTAAATTTGTGCACGGTTAAAGGCGATAGTTCTGCGTTAAAAGCGGTTCGAACGGCAAAAGAAAATTATCCTAAAGTTCCAATGTTGGTAACCGGTTGCACAACACCTGAGCTAATAGCGTCGTTGCAAAAAATAGATAAAGCAATCTCCGTGGCAAGCACACACGCTGTGGAAAGAATACCGGATATTGTAAAAAAAATAATTGCAGGCGAAACGGTTTTAGATTTGCAAAAAGAACATTCTCCAAAACTGGGTTTGCCGAAAATTCGTAAAAATTCCATTGTAGGAATAATAAGCATTGCCGAAGGCTGTATGGACGCCTGTTCCTTTTGCTCAACAAAAATGGTAAAAGGGAAACTCAAAAGCTATGATGCTTTGCAAATTGTGGAAGAGGCAAAAACTTTAACGGAAGATGGTTGCAAAGAAATTTGGCTAACGGCGCAGGATGCCAGCTGTTATGGTTTTGACACCGGTACGGATTTAGCGGAACTTGTGCAAAAAATTTTATCGAAAGTTAAAGGCGATTATCGCATAAGAATGGGCATGGGAAATCCGAGGCACACTTTGAATTATGCAGAAAAATTGCTAGAAGTTTACAAAGATGAAAGAGTGTTTAAATTTTTGCATTTACCTGTGCAAAGCGGCAGTGATAAAATTCTGCAAGCCATGAAGCGCAAGCATACCGCTGAGGATTACAAAAAACTCATAGATTTTTTTTATTCCGAATTTAGCGACTTTGCAATTTCCACAGATATCATAGTTGGTTTCCCTGGCGAAACAGAGGAAGATTTCCAAAAAAGTTTAGATTTAATTAGATGGAGCAGACCTACCGGCTGCAACAGAACCCGTTTTGTGCCACGCAAGGGAACGCTAGCAGCTTCAATGCCAAATCAAATTCCCAGCGCAGAAAAATATAAACGAAGTGCAGAACTCACAAAAGTTTTTGTGGAAACTGTTTTGCAAAATAATTTAAAATACATAGGCACGGAACAAAGCATTTTAATCGATGAAGTTGGCAAAAGAGATTCCTGGATTGGTCGAGCGAATAATTATAAACCCGTTGCAGTGCACGGAGATTATAAAATTGGCGATAGGATAAAGGTACGGATTAAAAACGCAGAAGCGTTCGCGTTAATTGGGGAATAAATTACTATATTCCTCCTATGTCTCGTCCCACAATATGCACAACTACAATGCCGAATATGGAAAGCGCTAAAAAAATGGCGCATGAACTCGTAGAAGGGCGTTTTGCCGCCTGCGTTCAGCTTTTGCCCATAAATTCCATTTATAGATGGAATGGCAAAATTGAAAATGAAAACGAAATTTTGTTGATTTGCAAAATTCCATCTTATCATCACGAGAGTTTGGAAAAAGCCATTCTAGAAAGGCACCCCTACGAACTTCCGCAAATCATATTCACCAACGCAGTAGGAGCTTACGCCCCTTACTTCGAATGGATGGAAAATTGCATAATGAACAAGGAGGATTAACATGCGTATTTTTTTGACGGGTGGTACGGGTTTTATTGGGCACTTTGTTGCAAAGGAATTTTTGGAGCGCGGATATTCGCTGAGAATCTTGGCTAGAAATCCGAATAAAATTCCGAGCTTGGCAAAGCATGAGAAAGTTGAAATGCTCTGCGCAGGCTTGCTTGACTCAGAAGCTATAAAAAATGGTTTAAAAGATTGCGAGGCTTGCGTACACATTGCGCTTGGCTGGGGAGAAACACCGCTCACAATGCTTGCAAACGACACTACCGTCACCGCTATGCTTTTGGAACTCGCTGCACAAAACGGATGCGAAAAATTTATTTACACTTCAAGCACAGCAGCTTTTGGCAAAATTCGCAAAAACGCAAATGAAGACATGGTCAGCATACCACAAGATTTATACGGAGCAACAAAAGCATCCGGTGAAGCTTATACCTTGGGCTTTAAAAAAATGAAACGAAATGTTATTCGCCCGGGTTATACCTTTGGACACTTGGCTTTTCCAGACGGAGGAACCCAACCAGATCGCAGATTTTTCAACATTGCAAAAGCGGTTCGGGAAAACCAGACAGTTAACTTAACAAAGCATGACGGCACTCAGTTTATCCACGCTTCTCAACTCGCAAAACTTTACGTTGCCGTTTTGGAAAGCGATGTGAATGAAGAGGTATTTTTTGGTCTTGGCACAGAATGGATAGGCTGGAAAGATATTGCAGAACGAGCCATTGCTATGTGCCCCGGAACAAAAGCGGTTATTGAAGAAGAAGATAAAGGCTGGGGTAACGAACCGAGTCTTTTCTCTTTGGAAAAAATGGAAAAATTTTTCGGCTTGAAGTTCAACGGCAACGATTTTTTAGATGAGCATATCAAGTGGAATCTAGAACTGTAAGATGCTAAAATACATAGTCAAAAGGCTGCTGTTGATGTTCCCCACATTGCTCGGAATTTCTTTTGTGTGTTTTTTGATTGTGCAACTGGTGCCGGGGGGGCCGGTTGAAGAGATGATTTCAAAGGCGCAAAGCGCGGCAAATATGAGCGGTGGGCATAATTTAAGCCCGGAGCAAATTGAGCAAATAAAAGCGTATTTTGGTTTTGATAAGCCTTTGATGGAGCGTTATTTTATTTGGCTTTCTAAAGTTGTGCGCTTGGACTTTGGAGAGAGTTTTGCTTATGGTAAACCTGCATGGCAAGTTATATCTTCCAAATTTCCAATTTCATTATTTTTCGGATTGAGTTCGTTTATCATTTCTTACTTGGTTTGCATTCCGCTTGGGCTTGCAAAGGCGGTGAAGAATGGTTCCAAGTTTGATTCCATAACCAGTGCGCTTATGTTTTCCGGTTATGTTGTGCCGGGTTATGCGCTTGGCATTTTGCTCATAGTTTTTTTAGCAGGTGGTTCGTTTTTAGATTTGTTTCCGCTGGGCGGCTTAACTTCCGATAATTTTGAATACATGTCTTTTTTTGAAAAACTATTTGATTTGGCGCATCATTTATTTTTGCCGTTTCTTTGTTATGTTCTTGCGGAGTTTGCATTTTTAACCCTTTTAATGAAAAATTCCGTTATGGAGGAGATGGGTAAAGATTATATGCGAACCGCTTTGGCAAAGGGTTTGTCTTTTAAGGAGGCTCTGTTTAAACATGCTCTTAGAAACGCGCTGCTTCCTCTTGCCACCAGGATGAGCGAGATTTTTACCCTTATGTTTGCGGGCGCTCTTTTAATTGAAAAGGTTTTTGATATAGACGGCATGGGGCTTTTATATTACAATGCTATGGTGCACAGGGATTACAATGTTGTTTTGGGTATAATAGTGCTTTCTTGCTTTATGGCAATGCTTGGCCGTTTGTTCAGCGATTTGTTATACGGTTTTATTGACCCAAGAAT
>JAITUM010000162.1 GCA_031286305.1 Candidatus Fibrimonadaceae bacterium
GGGTATAGGCAATGCAAAAAAACATTGTTTTTAAGCAGATTTAGCCGTTTATTTGTGCAGTTCCCTATACCCCACACCCCATACCCTATACCCAAGCGAGTAAATCAGCGTTTACTATACATTTTTTACGCCGCGCCTCCCATTTCAAAAAAAATAAAATCATAACACCCTGCAACGCAACAACTTACGATTTTACAAAAGAAAAAGTGATAAAGTCAGGAAATCTGCTTAAAAACAGTGGTTTTTGCAAAATCCAATCCCCAATCCCTAGTCCCCAATCCCAAACAACGACTTAATCAGTGATTACATTAATTACTTTACTACGTTATGCTCATGCGTATAGGTATAATTGGTGTTGGCACGGTAGGTGGCGGTGTTGTTGAAATTGTTGAGCAAAAGCGGGATGAGTTTCATGCAAAGTTTGGGGTTCTTTTAGAAATTGCCGGAGTTGCGGCAAAAACAGAAGAAGAACTTGCACCCTTCAAGGCAAAGGGTTATAAATGCTTTACAAATGCAGACGAGCTTTTAGAAGATGAATCTATCTCGGTTGTGTGCGAGCTTGCAGGTGGTTATGAATTGCCATTTAAATGGATAAAAAAAGCGCTTGAAAACGGAAAGCACGTTGTAACAGCAAACAAAGCACTCCTTGCAAAGTATGGTCACGAAATTTTTCCGCTCGCAGAACAGAAAAAATGCCATGTGCTTTTTGAAGCAGCTGTTGGCGGTGGCATCCCAATTATCCGCAGCTTGCAAGAGAGTTTGCTTGGAAGCAACGTTGAATCTTTGAGTTGCATAATCAATGGAACCTGCAACTACATACTAACCAGAATGGCCGCAGAAGGCCTTTCGTTTGAAGAAGTTTTAGCAGATGCACAAAAACTTGGCTTTGCAGAAGCGGATCCCTCCTTCGATATAGACGGCATAGACTCCGCTCACAAAACCGCAATTTTAGCGAGCCTTTGCAGCGGTCGCTTTGTTGATTTTGAAAACATTCACATAACAGGAATCCGCAACATCACAGCGCAAGACATACAGTTTGTGCAAGAACTGGGCGGCGTTGTGCGGCTTCTTGGGATTTACAATAAAGTTGGCGACAAGGTAGATGCCCGCGTTCATCCTTGCATTGTGCCGAGCGAACACCTGCTCGCAAGCGTTAAATATGTGTTAAATGCGGTGTATTTGCAATGCGATAATTTAGGCCCAACTCTGCAAACAGGCGCAGGCGCAGGCAAACTACCTACAGCAAGCGCAGTAGTTGCAGATCTTGTATCTTTGGCTCGTTCCGTGGAAAGCGGTCAAAGAGAACCTTTGCCCATGGGTTGGTTCCAAAAAGAAAATTCCGCAGACCTCGTTCCCATCGGCGAAACCTGCACTCGCTGTTATTTCCGTTTTGTAACAAAAGACAACTATGGAGTTTTGGCAAAAATCACGGGAATTTTGGGTGAAAACCAAATATCTATAGAATCGATTTTGCAAAAAAATACCAACAACAAAGGCAAAGTTGATATAGTTGTAACAACGGCAAAAGCCAAAGAAAGCTCTGTTCAAGCCGCTTTGGCAAAGATTGATGCTCTCTCGGAAGTTAGCGAAAAAAGCAGAATGATTAGGTTTTTGGAGTAGTGAAAATGCTGAAAAGACCTTGCACAGGAGGCTCTTTTTATTTAAAAAGCGAAAAAAAAAAATAAAATTCATTAAAAAAACCTTAAAACCTTGACATATATATTTTTTTTTGCTATATTTTAACAACAAAGCTTTAACCAAGAGGATCCTCAAATGAACAAAATTGCAAAAATAGCAGTTGTTGTGTCTATAGCACTAGCCTTCACCGGCTGTCTAGATAATAAGAAAAAAGCAGAAGCTGCTGCCGCAGAAGCTGCTAGAGTCGCTGCTGAAGCCGCCGCTGCCCAAGCTGCCGCCGAAGCTGCCGCTGAAGCCGCCAGAATGGCCGCCGAAGCCGATGCCGCCCTAGCTGCCGCCGCTGCCGAAGCCGAAGCTCAGAGAGTCGCCGACTCCATAGCCGCCGCTGAAGAAGCCGCAAAGAAAACCGCCGCAAAACCGGCTCCAAGAGCCGCTGCTGCTGCTGTACAAGCGAAAAAAGAAGAGCTTAAGGCTGAAGCTAAAGAATCTCCAGCAGCTCAGGAAGCTAAAGCTGCTGCTAGAGCTGGTCGCAGATAATCACAATTTCTCACTTGGCCCGCCTGCCCAAGGCGGGCTTTTTTATTGCCCGACCTTGCACCCTAAGCTCTTTTTCCCATTTTAACCCTTGACAAAGCTCTTGAAATTTTCTATATTTCAGTTAGAAAACATTAACCATAAGGAGCTCTTATGTTCACATTCAAAAAAATCGCCTTGGTTGGCGTGGCAGTTTTAACTGCTTTCTCAATGTCTTGTTCCGATGATAAAGACGATAAGCCGCCTCCTCCCGAAGAGGTTGAGTTAGTCAAAAAGGACTTTACACTTTCCTTTGCTGGAAAGAGTTATGGAGACCTTGACGGAGCAACAACTTACGGGCAAAGCGAGCTTGGTCCTGTAAAAGGAAAAATTGATGTGGTTGCATACCATGTTAATAACGGACCAGAGGAAATTATAAATCCATGTTACGTCTCAACAATCGGTCTTGATTGCGGCTGGCCGGAGCTTTTCGAAATACCTGCTAAGTATCAGACTGCTGTGGTAGGTGCTACAACTGTTGAAGAAATACAAGCTTTCCTTGATGCTATTGAAGACGGGGAAATTGAGGGTGTATGCGACGACGATGGTTGTTCATTGGAAAAAGATGAAATTGACATCAGCAAAAACAAGGCATTCTTGGTTATGTCCACTGAAGGTGCTCGTTTTGTTGTGATTATGACAGACGATGGTGCTCAAACAGTTGATTTGAGTTTCTACAAAGCAACTGAGCCGAAGGAAGATTAATATAATTTAATTTAATCCCCCATGCCGTAAGGCTGGGGGATTTTTCTTTTTAAAGAGCATTTCTATAACAAGTTGCCGCTTAGCCTCAGGCAAAGGCACGCTACTCCCAAAAGAGCAAGCAACTCTTCATGACCTCTAGCAACGCCCCGATTTTGGACACCGTTGTGCAAAATGCACAGCCACGTTGCAGGGCAACCACGTTGGGATTGCCCCTACAATGCAAATCATTTTCACAACATTTCATTCAAACGTATTAATGCGGCAATGCAATAAATAATGCAAATACAATCAACATGTAGGGGCAGGTTTGAAACCTGCCCCTACGATTCAATCATTCATGGCAAAGAAATGCGAAAAAACGGCGACGATGCGGACTATGCGTTAATACAGGGCGTTGCGGGGTTTCCCCACATTACCCACAAATGATGCTATAGTAAACGCTGATTTATTCGCTTGGGATTAGGGATCGGGGATTAGGGATTAGATTGGCTCAGAAAAAACGACTAAATCTGCTTAAAAACAATGTTTTTTGCAAAATCCAATCCCCAATCCCTAGTCCCCAATCCCAAACAACGACTTAATCAGTGATTACTATAGTAACCCAAATTTTTGCTTTGCCTCAGCCAAAGAAACGCCGCTCTCCAAAAGAGCAAGCAACTCTTCACGACCTCTAGAGTTATTTTGTTAACAACGCCTCCGCCTCAGCAATAGTGTGCCCCTGCTTAAGGTATTCAAGAACTTTTGCAACGCCCCGACCAAAGCCTTCTTCGCGACCCTCTTCGCGAGCTTCCTCTTGCCAAACAGACTTCGCATCGTCCCAATTCCATTCCGTAAGTATCATATTCTCAATCTCCAAACTATGCTTCTTAAGAAAAGATAGTAAAATGTTGCGGCTGATGCAGTCTCTTACCGCATTTTTAATTGCTTCCCTAAGGTTCGTGACCTTCAAGTTCTCACGTATAACTGCTATAAATTCCTCATAGCCGCTCAAAGTAGGGCTTTTGGCTGCAATCTCAACATTATGCCCCTTATTGATGTTGTAAGCCTTGACTACAAGCTCAAGATAGAAAGGCTCGTTCCTCAATTCGAAAGCATCCGAAAGTTTCAGCTCTTTGTAATCGGGAAATTTTTTGTTGCCATTGTAAAGCACTATAAATTCCGGGGTAGGAATCTTTATCAGCTTTTCTCTGTACAGGTCTTTTCGGTCTGTTAGGCATCCGTATTCACGAGCCATGTATTGAAGCATTCGAAGCGGCATGTTTTCATTTACGGTTGACTGGTGCTCTATAAGCACAACCAGCTTGCCGTCTATTGTCTGAATCAGAATTGGCCAGAATTTTTAAAATTCTCAGAATTTGCAGAGTGCTGTGGTGAAATTCTGTAAATTTTGGTAATCCTGGCCAATTCTGATTCAGAC
>JAITUM010000219.1 GCA_031286305.1 Candidatus Fibrimonadaceae bacterium
CTGAATTACAAAGACAAGAAAGAGTGCGAGTCTTTGCATGAGAAGTCGAAGTTGAAAGTGAATAAAGGCAATCATCTTTGGAATACTCTTTTAGATTATCATTATGGCGAGATGATTAAGCGTTTTAACGATATGGACGGCAAACTTGATACGAGCAAGGATTTTGAAGAGGTTGGGTATTTGCTGAGGGCCTTGTGGCGAGAGAACGAAAGTGGCTTGAGGGTGCATGATACGAGAGTGAAAGGTCAAATATCTGAAAAAGACTTTGAGGAGTACGAAAAAAAACGTAAAAATGGTCAAATAACCAACAGAGAGTTTGAAGTAATTAAGGAGAAATATAATAATCCATATATTTTCAAAAATTCGGGGATATACACAGATCTTTTACATGATACATATTGGAAGACTTGGGGTAAGCCATATCAGTTTACTTTCCACGAATTTTTCCATAACATTGATGATCTTATTTCTCGTAAGTACCAACATAGAAATAGAATCTTTGAATACTATAATGAAAAATCTAAATTCGGTAAAATTATTATTAAAGACGTTGAAGAATTAAGAGAAATAATAAGTGGAACTACAAGGCTTGATGAAATTAATAACTTGAATAATAAACATATTAAAGCATATCTGTATGATATTATAGGTGGAGCATCTGAGCCTCCAGGGGAATATGGGAGTGAAGGTGGGTTTGGGCATGACTATAATTATTGGACGAAAGAATGCAGAATCGGTAATAGAGAAGCTTGCTTTGAGGAATGGGTAGAAGAATGCGAAAGCGACAATGCTAATGTTTGCCTTGAAGTTCGTTTAGCATTTGAAGTATTTGCAAATATAGCCGCTGTAGCAGTAGTCAATTCAGAAGCGCTTAATGCGATAAAAAAATATCTGCCTGAATCTTATGAAGTGTTTGTGGATCTTCTTGAGGATATGGTGTGTGATATGTAATTATGAAAATAGGAGATGAAGCATCTATGCCAAAATTTATAACAATTATACTTATGCTACCCTTGTTATGCTGTAGCGAAGTCCAGCAATTCAAGCCTATCGCAGATAAAAAAACAGAGCAAATTGAATTGACTAAAAAAAACACGGAAAATTTGGAAATAGGACTAGAGAATAAACTTAAAAATGAGTATAAAAAGAAATTCGGAGTGCCCATAAGTGATTTTGAACTTTCAATAAAGGGAGTATATTTTACTGGCCATGGTAACGATAGTCACAATTTTTTAGTCACTAGAACAGCAACAGGTGCGCTTGCGAAATATAGGAATAATGAGCTAGAGTTAGAACTTAACATTAGTGAATGGCTGAATTTTATAAACGCTTTACATAAATGTAATGTTAGCAAGTGGAAAAAAGAGTATGGTGATATAGGCATATCTGATTTACTTAATGGCTATACATGGGAACTAAGAATACTATCTTCAGAAAAACTTAAATTTGAAGGCAATAAGCAAGAATACCCTCCGAATTGGGATGAGTTTATAAAAGTAATGAGTGCCATGGAAGCGAGAATAAAAAAAGATGGAAGCGCTAAGCTAGAAGCAAAGTTAAAAGCAGAATACAAAAAAAGATTTGGAATACCCATAAGTGATTTTGAGCTTTCTATAAGGCAAATAATTTTTTATTCCGCTCCTTCTCTTAGAATTTCAGCAACTAGAACAACAACTGGCGCAACTATAGAATACAAGAATAGAAATAATGAACGATTAAAAATGGAGCTTGATATGTACGAATGGTTAGATTTTGTAAATGTTTTGCATAAATCTAATGTTAGTAAATGGAAAAAAGAATATCATAATAAATCTAAAAGTATGAAAAAGCATGAGAAATGGCTTCTTCATATCCATTTTTTAGATAAAAATGAATTAATTTATTCTGGCATCAACGCCTACCCCCCTAACTGGTCTGAATTCCAAAAGCTAATGGACGATATGGTGGCAAAAATAAAGGAAAAATCAGGAGCGGAATAACCCGCTCCTCTGTTTACCTAACCGCCACCCTGAAACTTTCTGCCCCCACCTTGACGATATACATTCCTTTCGTTTGAACGGTTATTTTTAGGGGAGTGGGGAGTAGGGAGTGGGGAGTGGAATACATGCGTTCGCCACGAAGGTTATACAATTCTGCCTTTGCGCCTTGTGGCATGTTTTCCAGCACAATGGCGTTACCCATTACTCTTACTCTTATTTGGCTAATAGCAATTTTTGGCAAGCTAATAGAGGGAGCGGTGCATTGACCGTCACTCCAAACCATGCCCTCAGTTGCTTCACAGGTTTCTTTCTCTATTTCTTCAGCGTTTTTGCAAACATTGTTTTGGTAAGTGTGACCGGCCTCTTCGCAGAGCCGCTTGGAACTCCACAGCAAATGGGGGTAGCCTTCGTTTATATTGCCGTTAATTCCCCAAATATCGCCAAAATACCAATCATTGCCATAAGTCTCTATTTGCTTCATTTGCTCCGTGGTTCTACCCATGCCTTTACCTGCATTGTCACTTTGGTTGCTTGTTTGCCTGTCGTAATAGCTGGCATTTACTGTGCCGGAGGAATTAGCTCCCACTAGCCCGCCAACAGAAGATGTTCCTGCGACTACTCCGGTAGAGTAACTGCTAAATATCATGCCACCATCATTGTTTCCTACTAAACCGCCAACATTGCTTTGTCCGGATACTTTAGCAGTAGAATAATTATCGCTTATTGTGCTCATAATGCTCCCTACTAGCCCACCTACAGAAGTTGTTCCTGTGACCGTGCCAATGGAATAACTTTTGATTATGGATCCGGCATTGCTATTTCCCACAAGACCGCCTATATTGTTTCCTCCAATCACCACAGCAGCAGAATAACTGTTTTCTATAGTGCCTGTACTCCTTCCTGCAAGCCCGCCAACATTGTTTATGCCCTTGATATGCGAAGCTATTACGCCAACATTTTTTATTGTTGCGCCATTGGCAACTCCAAATAAACCCTGAAAAGAACCATGCGAATCATTTATGTAAATTCCGTAAACAACATTGCCATTGCCGTCAA
>JAITUM010000007.1 GCA_031286305.1 Candidatus Fibrimonadaceae bacterium
TTAGAGTTACCGAACAAAGATGATTTAATAAAAATTATAAAGAAAGAAATTGAAAGTTCAAAATAAAAAGCTGCGTATTCAAAAACCACAAACCAACAATTTTACTCAAAATCCTCCACACCAAGCTGCGCCAATACTTCACGGCTTGTGTAAAGCCCCACCCCCAGCGTAAAAATGCTGCGGAAGTATAGGAACAAGGTATTCTTCGCTATGCGTTTATTGTTTTCGGATGGAGTCATTTGTTGGTAGTGGTAATATAGAAAAAAGTTTTGTAAAAGAGTTTGCTAATTTACTAAATTCACAGCTATGTTGAAATACATTTTCGGAAATGCTACGGCAGAAAGAGTTTTGTTACACATTTATCACTATGGAAGCATACATGCGGCAGCCATTGCTAGCGACTATGGTCTAGCAGTTACACCTATTCTTAACCAGTTAGAAAGATTTGAAAAATCTGGAATATTAGTTGCAATAGCCAAAAATGTAGATTTAAGCAAATTATCAAAATGGGGCAAAAGTAAAGGAAATGATGCAAGCGTTAAAAGAGTTAAAGTTAAAAATCAATGCAATGTAATCAACCAAAAAATAGGCTAATAACTTTCCTCAAATGTTTAGCAGTAAGCATAATATCCTTCCCGCTTCCCTTCGGGAGATTGAACTTGTACGAAGTGTCAAGCAAATGGAGCCCCGAGAACAGGATAGGCTCATGTTTTCTTTGCGTAACGCTCATAAACTCAAGGAAAAGCCCAGCCATGAATTGCGGCAACGATTAGGTAAATTTAGATGCGTTAGCCCTGGCAGGGTAGCAGTACAGGGCAAAATCCTAATACCGAAACTTTGTTTTTTTGTAAGTTTTGGTATTAGAGGTTTTTTATGAATTTATTGCGCCGAGAAAACATAATGAGTTTGTTGCAGAGCTCCAAAGACAAACCCGTTATAAAAGTGCTGACCGGAGTTCGCCGTTCTGGCAAATCAACAGCATTGAAAATGTTTGCCAACGAGCTGGTCAAAAGTAGAATTGGAAAACAGCAAATTCAACAATACAACTTTGAAGATCCAAAAGTAAATGTCATAACAAACTGGCGAGAGCATTATGATATTATAAATTCAAATCTAGTTAATGAAAAAATGAATTATATATTCATAGATGAAGTTCAGGAATTAAACGAATTTCAAAAATTGCTGAATGGATTGCAAATAATTGAAAATGCAGACCTATACATAACAGGTTCAAATGCTCGACTGCTATCAGGAGAATTAGCAACACTTTTAAGCGGCAGATATATAACTATAAATGTAACTCCCTTTTCTTGCAGAGAATTTTCTGAGTTCAACAAAAAAATCGGGTACAGAAATTTAATAGAATCCTACATCTCCGGCAGTGGCTTTCCGGCTATTGCCGGCGAAGAAATTCAAGACAGCGACTTTGCAAACGCCTATATAAAAAATATCTATTCCACTGTTTTAGAAAAGGATATTTTTCAGAGACTGGAAATAAGAGATAAAAGAGATTTTCAAAATATAGCCAAATTTGTTTTTGCAAACATAGGCAGCCCTTTATCGCCTAACAACATATCAAATAAATTGACCAGCAGCGGTATTAAGATAAACAATAAAACTGTAGAGCGTTACATTAAGGCCCTTATAGACAGCTACTTGATTTATGAAGTAAACAGATTTGATGTCAAAGGGAAAAAACAGCTTGCAACGCAAGAAAAGTACTATGCTGTAGATTTGGGCATAAGGCGATACCTTATTGGGCAAAAACGGCGGGATGATATAGGGCATTGCTTGGAAAATGTTGTCTATTTTGAGTTGCTCAGGCGCGGTGGAAAAATTTGGACAGGTAAATCGCAAGACAGCGAGATAGATTTTGTGGTTCAAAAGCCTATGGGTGAGATTGAATATTATCAAGTTGCCTACACCGCAAAAGACGAATCTACCCTTGCTAGAGAGCTAAGTCCTTTAAAGAAAATAAAAGACAATTACAGAAAGTTTTTGCTTACCACAGATGAGTTTGAATTTAACAATGACGGCATAGAATTGTTGAACATAGAACGATGGGTTTTGGGTGGATAGGCCAGTGAACTGCCCCAGAAAAAACGCACACCTGGTTAAGCCACAGAACAGATGAGTTGTTAAATAGTGAAGACCTCCCGAGTTTCGCATTCTTTGCAAGCAAAGACTAGGCGTGGGAGGCTCTGTTACTTATAAATATAGAAAAATTAAAAAGTTTTGTCAAGGGCAAGTGCCAAACTGCGCCAATATCGTGTTCTTTGCAATGCGTTTATTATTTTCGGAGGGGGGCATGTTAACACACCTGCCCATGGAATCTAGCTATTATCATAAGATACGTATTGATTGAATTTCATCTTGTTAAAGATAGAAAATTTCTAAATTCCTTTAATGCCTAAAATTCCACAAACTCATAGCTTCTCTGAATTGACAAATAAGATAAATCAAACTCACGAAGCATTGAAAAGTTATGCTTTGAAAGCCGTTAATGTTAGCTTAACAGTAAGAAATTGGTTATTTGGTTTTTATATTGTTGAGTATGAGCAAAATGGCAAAGATAGGGCAAAATATGGGAAAAACTTATTGGAAAGCTTATCAAAATCACTGGCAACTAAAGGTTTGAAAAATATTGCTGCTGCCGAATTATCGCGATTCAGGCAGTTTTATATTGCATATCCTCAGATCTTTGGGACGCTGTCCCAAGAATCTTTACATTTGCCTGAGCAA
>JAITUM010000091.1 GCA_031286305.1 Candidatus Fibrimonadaceae bacterium
TTGAGAATTTCGCTTCCAAAATTTCCTCCGTAATTGCTTCGCCTTATGTGAGTTCCAAACCACTGGCCAGCACTAAGAGCCTGAGCAGTATCCATAACAGTGCCATCTACGATTAATTCAGCATAGTTTGTTTCCCATTTATTTCTAACACAAACTATTTTATCATCAATATAAGACAAGAAACCATTACCAAGACATTGGCGGCTCCCTCCTTGAGAAGACATCCATTCGTATTCTTCAGATGGATTAAATTGCTCCAGATGTCCTGTTTCTGGATACAATAAATGGGAATCCGGATAGCCTTTAATTATTATACTTTCATCCATCCAGTGACTAACACTTGCTCTACCAAAGCGAGAAAATATTTTGCCCATATCTTTAAATTTTATTGACTTTTCACCTATCTTCCAAAAACCGAATCTACCATTAGCACCAAACCGATCTGAATCAAAGTCAAAATCGAATACCAATACAGAGGAATCTTTAAAATAGCCTCTAGCTATACTCAAACCATAGTTCTGATTATCTCCCAATTCCAAGGTATCTCCCATTAAAGGCTCTTTCTTAGCCCTATAATTAACTAAAAACAGCCCTGCTCGGGTGTTTGTTGTGTCTTCGCGCTTGTAGCTTGTGGTGTTGCATTCTACTTTGTACCTGTAGGTCGATAAAACCGCCAAAGAATCATTCATTATATATACCAAATTACCACCACTCCAATCAGTCCAAAAAGGATAAGAACGAGCTTTATCACATGGCTCATAGGGGGCAACACACCCACATATAGCTATGCACAAAAAGGCAGCAAAACAAAGATAAAATTTTTTCATTTTAACTGACTACAAATCTAGCTTTTTTCTGCAATTTTGTCAACTTTTTTTAATTTTCCCATTTATTTAGAAAAACAATGACAAAAAAAGCAAAAACCCTTGACATTGTGTTTGATTTTTTCTATATTTATACTGTTACCCTATAGCGGGGTGGAGCAGTTGGTAGCTCGTCGGGCTCATAACCCGAAGGTCGCAGGTTCAAGTCCCGCCCCCGCAACTTTTAGGTCTGCACTATGAAGCTTGCTTTTTCCCTTTATCCCGTTTATGACCCGCATAAAAAAAATGCGCATAGCTTGGCTGCTAAGGTCTGGGCTTCCAAAATAATCGGATTGCTTTCCGGGCGACCAGCCTTAAAATTGAGCGTGTTTTTTACAGGGCAAATGCTGGAGGCTCTGAACAAAGAACAAGAAGCAAAATTAAAGGAACTCATAGCAAATAAACAACTTGAACTCTTGGGCGGCACATACAACGATGCCATGCTCCCACTGTTCCCAAAAAAACTCCAAAGCTTGCAGCTAAAGAAACACAAAGAAAATATGGCTCCATTGATGGAACCTACAGGTTTTTTTTGCAGGTCTCACGCATGGGAAATAGATTTAGTAGAAACCCTTGAAAAAAGCGGCTTTGAATATGCCTTTATGCCGGATGTCTCCGTTCAAGAAGCGCTCGGCAGAAAAGCTATGGTTGCAGGGTGGTTTGCAGCGGAATATGGCGGCTCTTTTATGCGGATTTTGACATATTCACAAAGTTTGTCTTCTGTGTTTCAAAATAGCCAGAGAGCAGAAATAATAAATTTTCTGAAACATTACAATTCAAGCGGAGTGGGTTGCGCTCTTTTAAATGTGAACTTAGACGAAGCGCTTCTCAGCAGTGAGTGGTTGCAAGCCTTGGATATTGCCGGTGCCGAAGGTTTGAATATTGAGCATTTTTTGCTTTACCAGGCAGTGCAAGAACAAAAGGCAGCGGGTAAAGTGAACCTGGTTAGCTACTCTTCTTTTGCTCCGAGTTGCAGAGATATTCTTTTGCGAATGCCGGAAATAAATTTTTTGCACAAAAGAATTTTGAATACGTATTTTAAAGCGCATTCTCAAAGCGACGAGAAAATTCAAGATAAAATTTTTGAAAGCTTGTTGAAAGCGATGCCGCAAAGTTATTTTAAAAATGCAGCAGATGGAATGCAACGCGATTTTGTAAGGTTTCAGGCGAATCGTGCCGTTATGAAAGCAGAAAAAATTTTGAGAGACAGTGAGCAAGACGGCATTAGATTTGCTACACACAGTTTTCTTTTAGACGGGCATCAGCAATTGGCATTTAGCAACCCGTATTTGGAATGTTTAATTGAACCGGCTCTTGGCGGGTGGATTCGCTCGCTTGCTTACAAGCCGTCTTTTTCCGAACTTGCTTGCGCCATGCGCGACGACGGCGAGGTTTCGCCGCTCTTTTTAGACCATATTTGTCCATTTGAACTTGAGAATTTAGACCAAAGAAATTTATGGATCAATGACAGGCTCGGTGCATTTTTAAACCCTTATGAAAGTTCCTTCAAAAAACAAGAAGATAAAGTGCAAGTGCTTATGCAAGGCGAGCAGAACGTTTCTCATTCGGGCAAGGAATATTCTTTTAAGGTGGAAAAAGTTGTTAGCTTGAAGAGCAGCGAGTCTGAGTTGTTGGTTAGCACGTTTATTACAAACAGTTCCTTCAATGCTTTTAAAGGGGAATTTGCAACGGAGCTTTGCCTTGGTTTTCGCTACGATGATATTCGTGGACAGTCATTAAAAATTCAGGGCAACAAAATTAAAACCGATCTTAACAACAGTTTTCACAAAGATGTGAAAAAGATTAATTTCAGAGATAGATTTTTGGGCATTGGTGCCTCAGTTGAAACAAGTAAAAATGCTGATGTTTTGTGTGCTCCTATTTTAGGCATTGGTTCCATTGCCGCTCCGGATACCGCTCAGGGGCTCAGGCTTTCCATTTTTCGCAAAGTAGAATTGATGGGGCAAGAAAGCGAAACTTTTCATTTGCGCATCCGCTTGAATGGTGGAGGTTTCCTCTTTTGAAAGAACAGCTTGAATTTGCAATGGAAATTTCAAAGAGCGAAATTTTGCTTGAACTTAAAGGTATTTTAAAAACGGAACATTTGCCGGCAGTGCGAGAGCGACTGTTTTCTTCCGTTGAGGGTTACAATAAAGTTTATTTTATAGATATTGAGCTGGTTAAATTCAGGGATAAAGATTATTTAACAATGTTTTTGGAACTCATGAACTTTGTTAAAGGAAAGAATTCTGAGTTGGTGATTATTTTTCACAACGAAGACTGTGCAGAGTTTTTCCGCCCTTTTTTCAATGTTTTCAAAATATATGATTCCAGAGATTCTTACAGAAAAAATTCCGGCGTTTGGGAAAAGCTGAAAGCAACCGGCATAACCTACCAGAGAAGCACAGGTTTGAGGCTCGCTCCGGGTATTGCAATTATTTTTATGATTTTGCTGGCAGGCTGGCTTTTAACTTTATTTTCCATAATATCCAGCCAAGATAAAGACATCAGGGAGCGTGAGGTTATTTTGAGCGAGTTGCAAAACAAGTACATGCGCTCCACCCAAGCTTTGGAAGACTTAAAAACAGCTGTAGGCCCGCTTAGAGGCATGGGTTTCAACATAGACACCACCACAAAAGTTCCGCTTGGCGCCATAAGCGACTGGGAAGAATTTTGGGACAGATTTTTAAAGGAAAAAGGAAGGGAGCAGGGGCGTTAGCTCAAAACATCAAATAGTTGTTCCATTGCCTTTTCACCTTCAATACCTCGTTTCATAGAATACTCATTAACAAACATCTTGATATGCTGTAAAATAACCGCATCATCATCAATTTGTGCAAGCTCCCTGATAAAATCGTTCACAACTTCCTTCCTTTCCCACGCCAGCCGCAAACTATCTTGAATGCACAAATCCATTGCTTTTGCAAACTCCTCCCCCAAGCTGCGTTTCACAACCACGCACCCAAGCGGAATCGGTGCCTTCAACTCCTGTTCCCAAAAAGCACCCAAGTCCGCAATCAAATGCAAACCATCACGCTGCCATGTAAAACGGTGCTCATGAATTGTCACGCCCTGTTTTATTTTTTTTTCACAAAGATTATGGTAGAGTTTATTGAAACGCATATATTTTGGGGTATGGGGTCTTTTTTTGTGCCAGAAGTTGAATAGGGCGGTGGCGGTGGTGTTTTTTCCGGGTAAGTAAACCGGGAATTCTTCGTTGAAGTTTTTGTTTTCAGAAGACAAAAGCAAAGGGCCGCAACCATAACCCATTGCACCGCCGCTATCTAGGATTTTATAATTATCTTTAACCAGTGGATATACGGCACAGCTAATTTTTGCAATGTCCAAAGTACCAGCCAAAACCCTTTCATTTAAAGTTTGAACATCTGTATACTCAACTGAAATTGGGCAAGGGGCTTTAACCTTGCCTTCAATCAAGTTTTGAAAAATAAAGGTATCGTTAGGGCAAGTTGATATGCCAAGATTTAAACCAACACCCTTTCCGCTGGACATTTAACCACTAAAGCTGCTTCATTCCACGCATTTTACTGCGAAGCCATGCGCCGATTTCTTCGACCGGATGCTGCCTTATAGCTGCATTCACTTCAATCAAACGACGATTATCCACTTTATTGGACTTGCCTTCGTTAAACACTGCGCCAATAACGTCTTTGCCTTGCGCTTGCATAAAGTTTTCCAGCAATGGAATGCAACTGTTTGCAAACAAATAGCAACCATATTCTGCGGTATCGGAAATTACTCTATTCATTTCGTAGAGTTTTTTGCGAGAAATTAAATTCGCAATCAACGGAGTCTCGTGCAGAGACTCATAATAGGCAGATTCGGGTTTCATACCGGCGCTTACCATTATTTCAAAAGCCAATTCAACACCGGCCTTTACCATTGCAACCATGAGCACGCCTTTATCGAAATATTCCTGCTCTAAAATTTCAGTTTCGGTAACAACAGTTTTCTCAAAAGCGGTTTTGCCGGTTGCTTCGCGCCAGCCAAGCAATTTTTTGTCGCCATCTGCCCAATCTTTCATCATATTCGCAGAGAATTCTCCGGATATAATATCGTCTTGGTGTTTTTGGTAAAGAGGTTTCATTATGGTTTTTAATTCTTCAGAAAGTTCAAAAGCCTTTATTTTTGCAGGGTTTGAGAGCCTGTCCATCATATTGGTGATGCCGCCCTGTTTCAAAGCCTCGGAAATTGTTTCCCAGCCGTATTGCAAAAATTTTACCGTGTAAGCAGGCTCAATGCCCTGCTGAACCATGCGGTCATAACAAAGCAAAGTTCCGGTTTGAAGCATTCCGCACAAAATGGTTTGCTCGCCCATCAAATCGCTTTTCACCTCGGCAATAAAAGAACTTTCCAGCACGCCGGCACGGTCGCTGCCCAAACCCACTGCATAAGCCTTTGCATATTCCAAACCCTTGCTCTCAGGGTCGTTATCTCTTTGAACTGCAATAAGAGTTGGCATACCAAAGCCGCGTACATATTCTGTGCGAACCTCTGAGCCAGGCCCTTTAGGGGCAACCATAATCACGGTAATATCTTCTCTAATTTGCATTCCTTCTTCCACAATATTGAATCCGTGGCTATAAAGGAGCGTTGAGCCTTTTTTCATCAAGGGCATAACTTCTGCAACCACTTTGGAATGCTGTTTGTCCGGAGTCAAGTTGCAAACCAAGTCTGCTGTGGGAATCAAATCTTTATACACCCCAACTTTAAATTCATTTTTGGTTGCGTTAACATAGCTATCTCTCTTTTCGTCAATAGCGGACTGCCTTAGCGCATAAGACACATCAAGCCCACTGTCACGCAAATTAAGCCCCTGGTGCAAGCCTTGTGCCCCAGCGCCAATAATCACAATTTTTTTGCCTTTAAGCGCTCCAACGCCCCCGGAAAACTCCGAAGCATCCATAAAACGGCATTTGCCAAGCTCTTCCAACTGAATCCGCAACGGCAACGTATTGAAATAATTCATTCTAAAACCTCTCTTTTAAAGTGGGAATGGTAATATACAAAATGATGGCTGATACATAAAATACTTTTTGTTTCGCTTTCTTTTTCCAATAATTTCTCAATGAGCCGCACATTATCCTTGTCTAAGCCTGCAAAAGGCTCATCTAAAATCCACACCGGGCGGTTCAATAGTATCACTCTGGCAAGTGCAAGCCGTCTTTTTTCCCCGCCGCTAAAATTATTCGCATATTCCAAAACCGGCTCATTTAATCTCTTGGTAAAATGCCCTAAATTAACCTTTTCCAAAGCGGCTTTAACTTCCGGAAATTCCCGCCGCTCAACAGGGCAAAGATTATCCCAAAGCGTTCCCTTAAACCAAACAGGATTCTGCGGCATCCACGCAATATCATTTTTATTGCCATTATAAACCAATTTCAGTTTTGAAAATGCAGAGTCACTTGTTTGGGACATGGGACAAGCGACATGCAGAGTTTCGTTGTTTGGGATATGGGACATGATTTGCTCAGATTCATGTCCCAGCATTTCTAAAACCATTCGCGTTTTCCCACAACCGGAAGGTCCTGTTATGTAAAGCAATGATTTTTGTTTTGGGATAAATAATTGACGGGCAGTTATTGTAGGGGCAACTGTAGGGGCAACCCTTGCGGCTGCTCTTATGGCAACCGCCTTCCACGCCGTTTTCGCATCCATTGCTGCATGAAACGCTAAACCGAATTGCCTTATTGGGCGGTAAAATTCCGGCGTTATTAACAATGCCAAAAATGCTGTGCCAAATTCCATGCTGCCGTTCAGCAACCGCACAGCCAAACTTACCGCAACCAATGCAATGCTGAGCGCCGCTGCCCATTCCTGCACCAACGCCGAAAGAAACGCTGTTTTCAAAACCGCAAATGTCTTTTTACCGAATTCATTTTCTGCAGCTTCCAAATCTCGCTCTCGTTCCTTGACTTTTTTGAATATTTTTATGGTTTTAAAACCTTGCAAACTTTCTAAAAAGAATGCCTTTAATTTTGAAAAACTTTGCCACTGTTCCTCAGATTTTCGCTTTGCAACTTTGCCGATTAAAAATAAAAAAACAGGTAGCAAAAGTCCCGTGAAAAATAAAATTATGAATGTCAATTTATCTAAAAAAAACATTACGCATAAAATTATACAAGGAACAATTACTGCAATGCCTGCGCTCGGCAAAAAACGGCTGTACCAAGGCTCCATTAAATCTGCGGTTTTCATGTAGTGCAAAGAGAGTTCTTGAAGTGGCATTCCTTTTTGCGCACGGTCTTGAATTGGCATGGCACTCAAAAATTTATTTTGAAAATATATGCGTATTTTTTTCTTAGCCTTGCTACCCAGCTTCATGGATATTTTTTGCGAAAAAAAATGAAACACGGCAAAGAGAAAGATTGCCGCTAAGAAAAAAGAAATGCGTGTGTTGGAAAATTTTACCGCCAAATGTGGAATTTGAAAAAGCGCAAAAATCAAGGCTCCGCGAGAAAAGCATTCGCAAAGAATTGTAAAGGCTAAATATTTTTCAGGTATGAACTTGCGCATCTGAAATCTGGCTTATCTTAACCTTGTTAACCCGTTGCCCATTCATGCTCAAAACTTGAAAACGCAAATTTTCCCACACAAAAACATCGCCGGCCTGCGGAATTTTATTCAGAACAGTCATTGCCATTCCTCCAAGCGTGTGATAAGAATCGGGTTCTTTGCCCGGCAACTCGGTAAAGGAAAATTTTTCCATTATGGTATGAATATCTGTTAAACCATCTGCTACCCATGCGCTGCTTTGCATTTTCAAATTATCTTCCGAAAGAAATGGCAGTTCAGATTCCGCAACAAGCACGGAAGTTATATCTTCCGGAGTCACTATGCCGCTACAAACCCCGTATTGATCTATAACAAGTGCCATTGGGTCTTTCATTTTTTGCATTTTGCGAAGAGCATCCATTGCGTTTACGGATTCCGGCAAAAATAGAGGTGGCTTCATCATCGCCTGTATATTGAATTCGCCGCCTGCAGCGAGCTGGCAGAGCAGGTCGTGTGCATTAACAGTTCCTATGGGGTTTTCCAAACTCTCCTCAGCAACCGGAAATTGCGAAAATTCACTGAGCATAATTATTCCGCGCAGTTCATCTTTGCTCATATCCAGCTTGAGCCACTCAACCAAAAGTCTTGGTGTCATAACAGAAGCAATGTTTCTGTCAGACAAATTAAACACCCGCTTTACCATGGTAAGCTCGTCTTTTTCTATGCTCCCTTCTTTGTGCCCCTGCTTTGCCATCTGCTGAAGCTCTTCTGCTGTTACCGGACGTTTTATATTTTCGTGCAAGTTAAACGGACGCAATATCACGTCGCCTGAAAAATCAAGAAACCAAACAAGTGGTTTTAAAATTATTGAAAGCAAGTGCATGGGCGGTGCAGCAGTGCAAGATATTTTTTCTGCAAATTGCAAAGCCAATCTTTTGGGTACAAGCTCCCCCGCTACTAGAGAGATGTAGGTCACGCTAGCTATTATTGCCGGCAAAGCCACCACTTCCGCATATTTTTCAAAAATCGGGAAACCTTTCAAAAAAACTTCCAAAGGTTCTTTGAGCATTATTCCACCATAAGCTCCCGACAAAATTCCAACCAAAGTTATGCCTATTTGCGCAGTGGATAAGAACACGTTTGGGTCTTCTAGGATGGCTATTGCTCTGGTAGCTCCCCATTTGCCTTCTTGCTCCATTTGCCTGAGCAGAGAAGGACGTGCAGAAACCATGGCTATCTCTATAAGAGACAACATGCCATTTGTCAATATCAAAAAGAACAGAGCTACTATGTGAAAGAGCATTTTAGATAAAAGATAGTAATGTAAATAATGCTAACCACTAATATACTTTAACCGTTCCATGATATTCAAATGCTGTGTGCAAGCAGTTTCGCAAGCTCCGCATTGGGTGCAGTTTCCGGCAATTTCCGGCGATAAGTTCCAATGCCATTTGAGTTGATTGTAAATATGCTGGTCATCGTTTTCTAAAATTTTTCTGTTGTAAGCATCCATGAATTTTGAAATTGGTATTTCTTGCGGACAATCATCGCAGTAAGAGCAGCCTGTGCAAATTCCTTCAAAAGACTTGGAAGCATTTTCTTTTACAGCCGCAAGCTCTGCCTCTGTTCTCGGTTTGTACGTATCCATTGCGTTTAATGCCAAATCAATTTCTTCTTTGTTTGAAAAACCTACCAAGGCAACAGATAGTGGCTTGTGATCCCACAAAAACTGCAAGGCCGCCTTCACCGCATTTTCTTTATTGCACTCTTCGCCCTCTTTCAATAAAAATTCGCAAAGATTTGGATTTTTAGGAATGAGGCTGCCACCAAGAGGATTCATTATCACTGCTCCTAAATTATTTTGCTCCACAACATCAAAAGCTTTTTCGCGAGTTTTGAAATTATATGCCGAATAACCAAACAGCACTCCTTCAAACACAGGCTCGGTAAATAATTCTGCAATATTGTTTTGAATTAAATGCGTAGAAACGCATATATGATTTATCAACTTTTCTTCTTTCAATTTTTGGAAAGTTTTTATTATGTTTTTATTTTTGCGTTCATTCCAATTTTCCAAACTCGTTATGCACCATATATGATAAAAATCTATTGCCGGCACATCCAGCCTTTTCAGCGAAGCTTCCACCTCTTTGCGAATTTCCGATTCATCGGATTGAAAAGTTTTTGTAGCAACATAATATGGCAAATTTTGCCTGCGCAACTCTGCCAAGCCTTTGCCATAGACTGTTTCGCTTTTGGTTTCAAAATATCCGGGTGCAGTATCAAAATAATTTATGCCGCCACGCGCCGCATGAACCATCATTTCAATGCATTTATCGTGGTTGTCTATTTCACCAAAACGCATCCCGCCAAAACCAAGCAACGACACCTTTTTACCAGTTTTGCCATAATCTCTATACTGCATAATATTCTCCTTAGGCTAAAGAAGAAAATAGAAATTTCCAGATGATTAGTCTCTTTCCGTTCTCCATCCTAGTTTTTTATCTGCGGCCATGTCCATCGCTGCGCTTGCCGGCAGTTCGTAAAGCAAGGCGCAAACCTTTATTTTTTCAAAACCGGCTCTTTTTAAGGCTCTTGTGCAAGAAGTGGTTGTGGCTCCTGTTGTGTAAACATCATCCACAACAACAATTCCGCTTTGCGACTCCAGGTTTTCTGCGTTTTTCGCTTCAAATGCCCCGGCAACGTTCAAAGAACGGGCGCTGCTACCCAGCAATGTTTGCGAGGGTTTGTAAACTCGCCTTTTTAGTATATTTGTTTGCAGTTTCCCATTACATTGCAAAGCGAGTTCAAAGGCGGCCTGTTCGCTTTGGTTGTAGCCTCTTTCACGCATTCGGGCGCTATGCACGGGCACAGGGAGAAAAGCCATGTTTTTTCCCCAGCTTTCCAGAATTTGCAAAGCCTCACCCTTGCGTCCAACAGAGGAATGCGCCACCAAATAAGAGGCTATTTTTTGCATTCCCTTGTATTTCATGGCTAAAACCAGCTTTCTTGTTAGGGAATTCATGGGATAAAGGCAAATTGCATCCTCTTTGCCGGGCCATATGGGGCGTTCTCCGCAAGCAATAAGCTCCTCTTTGCAGCTTGAGCAAAGCCAGGGGTCAAATTTTTGGGAGCTGCCGCAACCGGTGCAAACATTCCCAAAAAAGAAAAACGAAATAGAGTCTTTTAGGTTCATAATTGGTTAGACGCTTTTCGCGGGAAAAAAAATACAAAAAAGTGATATTTATTTTCAACCGCCCTTTTTAAGCAAATTTAGCCGTTGTTTTTTTACTGTACACGCTACGCCCATACATCAGTAACTAAAATGTTGACAATTACGTTGCTTTTTTCTATATTTGGGCGTAACCTCGGGGTTATAGCTCAGTTGGTAGAGCATCACGCTGGCAGCGTGAGGGTCAGGAGTTCGAGTCTCCTTAGCTCCATTGTAAAACACATGAAACCTCCAATAGCCTACATAAAAAAAGCACGCTGGTTTATGGCAAAAAACCGCAAGCTAACAAAATTAACAATACGAAGAAAGTTTCTTATACACCAAGCTAAAAACTCTCAATGTTATTTACTGTTTCTAGATGTAACCTATTCTGATGGCAACACAGACCTTTATTCATTTCCGCTCCTGATTAAAAAGAACCGCATTTACTACGATGTTATCGCAGAACCGGCTTTCAATAGCTTTCTAGTATCCCCTTGGGCTACTTCTCAAAAAAAACCACGCGAAATAGCAGGAGGAAGCAACTCGGCAGTTCTTTTTCCGGGTGAATGTTTTCTGAAACTATATAGGCGCCTGCAAAGCGGCACGCATCCTGAAAACGAAATGGGAACTTTTTTGCACAAAAAAAAGTTCCCATATATTGCCAAAGTACTCGAAACTTGGAAATACCAAGACGCAGAAGGAGAATACACCGTTGCGATAGTGCAACAAGCACTCAAACCCGGACCGAACGCTTGGGATTTGCTGGGCAAAAAACCTTGCACAAAAAAAGCCGCTCTGCTCGGGAAAAGGCTTGCGCAAATGCACATTGCGCTTGGCAAAGGGCGCGAAGCTGCATTCGTGCCCGAACCCTTTACCCCGCTTTACCGAAAGCAACAAAATCAAAACAGCCTAAGCTTGGCAAAAGATGTTCAGGAACAATTGCAAAACGCTTTGCCTCGCTTAAACAAAAAAACTCAGCAACTGGTTAGCCAAGTGCTGCCGCTTCTCTCAACCCTGCCGCAAAAAATTCAGCGGTTAAGAGTGGGCACCGATTCCGGAATGCGAATTCGCATTCACGGAGATTTACATCTGGGGCAAATTCAATGGAACTCCCCAGAATTTTTCTTTGTAGATTTTGAAGGCGAACCCGCTCGCTCCCTTACTTTTCGCCGAGAAAAACACTCACCCCTGCGCGATGTAGCCGGAATGCTCCGCTCTTTTGCCTATGCCGATGCCTGTTTTGGGGGAGAGCGCCCAGACTTGGCAAAAGTTTTTTTAGAAGCTTACTGGAAAAAAATGGAAAATTCTCCTTTATTGCCGGCAAAAGAAAAAAATAGGGAGGCTTTGCTGTCCAGCTATGTTTTGGAAAAAGCCTTGTACGAAATAAACTACGAGCTTGACAATCGCCCCAAATGGCTCTCCGTGCCTATAAACTTCGCAATCTCCGCATTCGCTTCATCAAAATCGCTGAGCAAAAGATCTTCACCGATCTTGTCAAGTAAAGCTTGAGTTTCGTTAGTCCAAGACATTTCTTTCAATTTTTCAAATGCAGTATTGGCGGCTCGTGCATCGTAATTTATGCAAGCTTCGCTGATAATTTTCAACTGCTCATGCAAATAATCCGTGCTCTCATCGCAAGTTACTGCTGTTTCTATTTTCACTTCAGCTTCCATGTCAATTTTTTTGATTATTATCTTTAATGTCTCAATTAATTTTGGTGTTTGCGCTTTAATTGTATTTTTGTCTCCCTCTCTACCGGCGTTTTCTAAAGCGAAAGCAATTTGTGAAAGCGAAATTTCTCCTATATTGGCAAGAGCACTTTTCATAGCGTGGGTCTTAATAATGAATAAACGCAGATCGTTATTTGAAATATTTTCTATATCTTTATACGTAGATTCAAAAACCGGTAGCATCTCTTTGGCATCCCGTGCAAATATTGAGTAAAGCATAGTATTTTTGTGCATTTCCGTTTTTCTCTCTTCATTCTTCAGCTTGCGTGCTTCCTCAAGAATTTCCGGTGGTTGTTTGTCGCGAATAAGCCTGTTTAAATGATCGTTTAATCGGTAGGTATCTACAGGTTTGGAAATAAAACCATCAAAGCCATTTTCTAAAAATATTTTTGATTGCCCGGCAACAGCATTTGCAGTTAATGCAATTATAGTGCGCGTGTATCCCAGCTCGCGTATAATTTTCACCGCTTCAATGCCATCCATCTTAGGCATCATGTGATCCATAAATATAATATCGTAAATTTTTCCGCTTTTAATTTTTTCAATTGCTTCAAAACCGCTTGTAGCCAGTTCAAGAGATAAATCATAAGGGTCTAAAAGATGTTTGGCAACATATAAATTAGACTCCACATCATCAACAATCAAAACTCTGCCATAAGGCATTGGTTCATGAACAATTTTAGCCCTTTTTATTTGAGAGGAACTGCTTATGCGGAACTTCTGCAAATTTTCTGCCATCTCCTTGCCTAAAATTTTAGTTCCTACTTTTTTTTGCGGCAAGCTAATTGTAAATACAGAACCTTTGCCCAGTTCACTTTCTGCGGAAATTCTACCGTTCATAAGGCTTGCCAAATTGCGCGTAATGGTCATGCCCAACCCCGTTCCTTCAACCATTTTGTTGTTATCCAAATTAAAACGGGAATACTCATCAAAAATTTTGCACAACTGTTCTTTTGTCATGCCGCGCCCTGTGTCGCTTATGCGGAAAATCACCAGAACATCAAAGTTTTCATCATCATTTTCTTCTGCGGAAACAGACATTATGATTTCTCCGCCATCTGTATACTTGAATGCATTTGAGAGTATGTTGTTTAACATTTGTTTTATTCTAAGCTCATCTCCCAAAAGTTCAAATGGAATAGTTTCGTCCACTTCGAGTTTGAATTCAATAGGCTTGCTTTCAATTCGCATCATATTCAGCTGTGCGGTATCGTTAATTAAACTGGCAATTTCATATTTAACGGGAATTATTTCCAGTTTTCTTGCTTCCAGCTTAGATAAATCAAGCAAATCATTTATAATGCGAAGCAGAGAATCTCCAGAATTATAAATGATGCTCAAACCTTCTCTAGTTCCTTGCGGGAGCATTTCGTTTTGCAATTGAATTTCGGTGATGCCGAGTATTGCATTCATGGGAGTACGAATTTCGTGGCTTATTTTAGACAAAAATTCATCCTTTGCCTTGCTCAAATTTGTAACTTTGATAATTGTCTCTTTTAATTTTGTTTCGTAAATGTTGCGCATAATCGCTCCCGCAATTATGCTCGATGTCATGGCAAAAAACGATACATCGTCTTCTGACCACTCTCGCGGCACAAAGCAATCTTCAACGGCAATAATTCCCCACAAGCTGCTTTCAACATAAAGCGGTGTGCAAACAAATGAAACAATGTCAGCTGTTCTCAGCATACCGAAAACTTTATCATCAACAGTATTCTTACATGAAATGGTTGGCGGAATGGTACCTTCGGATAAATTTTTGGGGAATATATTTGTGATCATGCTGGAAAGGTCAAAACTATGTCTGTTATAAAATTTTGGCACACTGCTGTTTGCATACCATTGATACTCTGCATTAACGCTACTGCAATCATAATCTATGCTTAAAATAAACATTCTGGAAGCATTGAATTTTTTTCCTAACTTGCTTAAAGCCCTGTTTATAAGCGCGTTTGTATCGCCAAATGAAATGAAATTTTTTGAAATTTCAGACACAAGCTTTTGCTGGTCTAATTGATAAGCGAGTACCTTTTCGCGGTTTTTGAGTGCTTCCAAGGTTTTAACAATGCTTTGAGTCTTTTCGTTCATTATGATGGTATTTACACATAAAAATGCTGCCGAATGCATCATTTCGGTGCTTTCTTCATCAAAATAACGTTCATTATGACGGTCTTCAAAAAGCGCAAAACCCCAAAACATATTATTGATAAACAGTGGTGTTATATATGCAGACACAACACCAAAAGATTTTAATACGGCTGCTTCGGGTAAAAGATGGGCTGGGCTGTTAATGGTTTCATCGGCTGCAAAAAGTTTTTCCCAACGCGGTGCAAGTTTGGCATAAGAAACATCTTCTAAGCCTGTAGTTGGAGTTGTGGTGCCGCCGGCTTCTTTGTCCCAGCGATAAATTTGGGAAGCGTGCAGGCCATCGGGCATTGTGAAATTGCACCACAGAGAAAACCTGTCTAAGTCAACCATTTCAGCGATCAGTCTAACGCCAGCAGTCATTGTTTCTTCAAATGTATCTTCCGTTTGCGAAAGGAATTTAACAGCAGCTCTGTTCAACGTGCTGATCATTTTTTCGCGATGCTCAAGCGTTTCTAAAGTTTTATGAGACTCGCTTAAGGCGTTTTCTACATTCCGCCTCATGTCTTCTTTGATGATAGTACTTGCAAATACATGCGCTGACGATTGCAACAAACCCACATCCACCGAATTGTCAAAGAAATATACATTGCCAATATTATCTTGCAGAAAGACCACTCCCCAAAAATTGCCCTGCGTAAAAATAGGTCCCAAAAATATGGTTTTAATCCCAAGAGAATTAAAAAAGTTTCTTTCGTCTTCGGGCATATCGCATGTGCGTTTGTTAATAAAATTGCCTTTATATAAGGTTGAAATTCGTTCCTCATTAAATAACTTGCTTGATATATCAATTATGCTCTTGTCTGTGCCTGCTGTGTTGCTCGGCGACCTATCCCATAAGAATCTGACTTCCGGCAAGTTTTCCTTTGCATCTTTAAAACGAAAAACGCAAACACGGTCAAATCCCACCGTTTCTGCAACAGGTAATATGCCGCTTGCCATTACCTCATCAAATGTTTTTTCTTCTTGCAAACAAAACACTTCAATTGATTTATTTATAGCCTTGACTATTCTGGCACTGCGTTCCAATCCTTCTTCGACTTGCGTTTTCTCGGTTATGTCTTCCAATGCACCGGCTACCCTCAGCGGAGTGCCTGCGCTGTCTCTTTGTGAGGTTCCAAATGCACGAAAATATCTGTAATGCCCGTCTTTTAGCATAAGGCGATATTCAACATCATAAGGTGTTTTTCCGGAGTGGTCATTTATATGTGCAGTTAAAGCTCTGAGCGTTCTTTCTTTATCTTCCGGGTGCAAGCGATTGCTCCAACTTTGCAGCACGTTTGGAAAATCAGCTTCATCGGAAAAGCCAAGCATGGCTCGGAATTCTTGAGACCATGTGAACTTGTTGTTTGGGTTTATAGGGTCTCCGCTAATAACATCCATATCCCACAACGCAATACCAAGCGTGTCGCCTGTAAGCTTGTATTTCATCAAGTCATATTCTTGTGCTGCTCGGAAATTGCCGGTAATTTCGTTTAACCGGTTAACAATTTCCGCCTCTTCTCTAGATAAGCCTTCGGTACTAAGAACAATGTTATTATCCCCCACCTTGCTAGCTTCAGTAAACCTTCCCAGCTCGCGCATTAGTCCATCTCTATTCATCAGGTATAATATAGAAATCAACAACTCGATGCAACGAGACTAGTGGCTAGTAGCTCAGAGGGATTAATTCCCCCTCGCTGCAACCGCCTTACCACCCGAACCCTGCATTAACTACATATACAACTCGTCGCGGAGCAAACGCAAGATGGCAACAATGAGTTCTACGCTGTCGGGGTTTTCGTTGTAACGTCTGCCCCAAAACGAATATGCCCAAACCACAGCTGACTGGTTCACCTCACCGGTTTTATAGTATGCGGCATCCTGCTGCATAATAAAAGCTTCATGCCGGTCGCTCGCAAAGGGAAAAATTGCGCCATAGTAGGATGACGGATTACCATAACTGGATGTCATGACCTCATATACCTGCCTGAAACTATCGGTTGCCGCAAGATCGTTGTATGCAATGAGGAGTTGGCGTACCATTGTATCCCAACCGTTGGCAATGTACGTTTCGTGCGGTACCAAGCCAGCGAGGAGTTTTATGTAGCGCAGAAGCTCGCCGTTGTTCAAATACTCGGCTCTATTTTTATATATCTGTACGAAAAGAGCCATGAATGCTCGCCCGTAGCCATAGTTTTTATCATGTTTTTCGATAAACCATTCTAAAGCACCAGGACTTTCGTTGCTTATTGAAATCCATTCGTATTCGCCATTTACAAACGGAAACGGGGCATATTTAAAAAACTTCGATGCGAAAGATGCCGCCTTGCCGATATTTTCATCATTTATTACAATGTCGCTATGATAGTTATACAGAGAATTTTCAGTATCTCCCTGCATCTCTTCGGGCCATTCGCCGCAATAGTCTGCGCATTCATCGTCTGCTGGTGGCGGCAGTATTATGTATTCATGAGGCGCATACTCACTTTCCGAGCCAACACTCGACACCATATCACTATGCGTATTTTTAATATAAAGCATTATAATTAATGCAACTGCTGCGGCGAGAATTGTAACAATAATGCTATACAGAACTATTTTTTTCATGACATTGCCCTTTTAAGTTTTGCGCTTTGAATTTTTGTGATAAATTCTTCAATGCGCTCGTTTGGGATTTTCCTATTCAATTTGATATTCAATTTTTTACCACCATCTGGCGAAACGATTATCATGCCTCTTCTTGTCAAAAAGAAAACGATAATAAGAATGATGCCCAAAAACAAAGGCATTGTTATTCCAAAAAGCTGGAGTTCGATATATATTTCGGGTACAAAAATCGCTCCAATTGATAAAAACAGTCCGATAATTACAAAAAATATACCCAAAAACAAAAAAATCAGTTTGCTTTTATGCTGCCTCTCAATTGAGCTGATTTTTTCCAGAAAGATGGAAATTTTATGCGAATTTCCATCTTCTTGCGTAATTCGATAGTTTGTTAACAAAACTGATTCTGTGAATAAATCCAGCTTTACTTCGTTTTCCAAAAGTGTCATTGTCTGTTTCTCCATAATAGAAAGGTCTTTTGCAGGGGTAAGATAGAAAATTTCTGGGCTACGCTAACTAAAACAAATCAACCTTTCCCAGCAAAAAATCTTCTAAGCTACAATTTGAATCGCCTATTACAAAAGCCCTAGCTTGAGGATATTTTTTTTTGAAATCCAAATAACCGCCAATATGCTTTACTTTGCCACTTTTCACTTCTATAGCAATTATATTCTTGCCTTTCTGCAACACAAAATCCACCTCCTTCTCTCTATCACGCCACCAATATACCTCAAAGCCCTCCTCTCTAGCTCTGGAAAGCAAATACGCGCCAACAGCACTTTCAATCAAATGCCCCCTTACGGTGGCATTTTCCAAAAAAGTTTTACGCGTAGAACCATGGGAATAAGTCATTAAAGAAGTGTCAAACACCATAAACCTTGGAGAGCTCTGCCTAACTTTCAGTTTGCTTTCTGAGAATTTTTGCAGACCGCATATAATATTTGCTTTTGCCAAAAGCTCCAAATAGTGAGCTATTGTTACGGTATTTCCGGCATCTTGCAGTTGCCCCAAAATTTTTGTGTAAGAAAGCTCCTGTGCAGAATAACCAGCGCCTAGTGTAAAAAGAGCCTTCATTAAAGCGGGTTTTCTAACTTCTTCCATAAATAAAATATCTTGCGAAATGCTCGGCTCAATAATGGAATTTCCAATATAACGCATCCACCTTTCTTCGTTTTCTTTTAGCACAGCAGCACCGGGATAACCGCCAAAATAAAGGAAGTCTTCCAATGTATAACCAAAAGCCTCTCTGCATTCCGCAAAATTCCAGTGAGGGCAATAAAGCAATTCAAATCTGCCCATTAAAGATTCCTTCATTCCCTTTTGCAAAAGCAGCACGGAAGAACCTGTTAAAATAATTTTGAGCGGAATTTTCTTTCGCGAATCTTCATCCCACAATAGCTTAACCATCTCGGACCACTTAGGTATTTTTTGAATTTCATCTATAACAAAAACAAAGTTTTCCGCTTTTTTTTGCTCCAAACGAGCCGCTTCCCATTCGTTGCGAATCCATTCCACAGAGCTCAAGTTTGGATCATCTGCGCTTACAAAGCGGCTTTGAAATCCGCTTTCTTCCAAAGCCTGCAAAACGGCAGTGGTTTTGCCTGTTTGCCTTGGCCCGGCTATAACCTGAATAAAACGCCTTGGCTCTGCCAATCTTTGGCAAATTTGAGCAACCAATTTTCTTTTAAATAAAGCTTCCATACGAGGCAATATACAAAATACTCAATACACTTTACAGTTTACTCAGTATAATGAGTAAATTGTAAAGCAATAACAGTTACGCTGCTCTTCTTCTTTTTCTATATTCTCTCTCAAATGCTTAAATTTCGTAGATGTCTTTTAAAACTAAGTGGTGAAGCCTTAGCCGGTAACTCCGGGCATGGCATAGATGGCTCAGTTGTGAGCTGGGTGGCAGAGGAAATTGCAGCCACCGTAAAAATGGGTGCACAAATTGCCCTTGTGATTGGTGGCGGAAATTTCGTTAGAGGCGTTTCGGCTAGCGAAGGCGGTATGAACCGCGCAGCGGGCGACTCCATGGGAATGCTCGCTACCGTTATGAACGCAA
>JAITUM010000257.1 GCA_031286305.1 Candidatus Fibrimonadaceae bacterium
ATTTTCAACACCAAATATCCAAAATTTTTTAGCTAAGCGTACAAGCTCCCTAGCAGAATTATGAGAACGAGTTTTATGAACCTTCTCAAGCCACTCATCAACACTCTCTTTCCTAAAACAAGCTGCAGCTAGAGGCTCTAAATGAGAAAGTCTGGAATTATAAGCCTGCACAGAACTCCCCGCTTGAACAGCAGAAAGCGTTTGCTCTCTAAAATGAGAAAAAAGTGTTTGCACGCTAGACATTTGAAAAGAAATATAGTAATCAATGATTAACTCAATGCAGTGACTAGTGACTAGTGGTTAGTGACTAGTTAAAATACTTAAACCATTGTTTTTAAGCAAATTTAGCTGTTTTTTCTGCAACACTACTAGCCACTAGCCACTGACCACTAGCCACTACTGAAATAGCTCACCGCTCCACACGTTCCCACGCTCCGCCTTTTTCTCTGAAAAATGATTTGCAAAATCCCCAAAACAAAGCGAAGTTCATGCTCAAAAAGTAATTGCACACACGCACGCCCAACAAGGCAGCTAACACAAATAATAATTCAAGAGCAAAAAAAGCTTTGTAAAAAACATGCTCTTGCATTAAAAAAACACTGCACAAAAATACCGCTAAAAGCAAAAATGGGCTTAACCATCTCAGCAATTTGTGCGATAAAAACATATAGGCCTTCATTGGGTGTAGCGGATTTAGCAAGGGCAAAAAACTGAAAAGAAAATTAAAATTAGCCCGGCCAATGCGAGTTTTGCGTTTAAACTCACCATATTTTGATGCAGATGTATTTTCAAAAGCAAGCGCTTCTTTGCAAAATATGCACAAATAATTTTTCATCAAAATTTTCGCTGTCACATAAAAATCATCCATCACAGTTTTATGCGTTGGAAGCTTTGGATATAACTCCGAGCGAATTGCATACAAGGCCCCGTTGCTACCCATAACCGCTCCGAAATTACTTTCCAAGGCTTTTAAATTAGACTCGCTCTTCCAATAAACGCTTTCCATTTTGCTCAAACCGGAACCGCTCTCATCTTTCAGCGAGAGTTGCCCGCACACACAGCCAACCCGCTTATTTGCAAACTCCGCCGCTAAATATTTCAAAGCGGAATTGTCCAGCATTGTATTTGCATCGCTAAATAAAAAAAGCTCGCCTTTTGCCGCTGCACACAAATCATTGAGCATCGCAGATTTACCCTCATTTCTTTCCTTTTTTATTAAACGCACCTCGTCAAATTTTGCCGCTATTTCCGCAGTTCTATCACTAGAGCCATCGTCGCCAATCAAAATTTCTACTTTATCTTTTGGGTAATCTAAAGCGAGTGTGTTCCTAATCTTTTCCTCAATGACTTTTTCCTCATTATAAGCAGCAACAATGATAGAAACAAATTCCCCTCCAGAGAAGGGTGCCGAAGGCGGAGTGGGTTTAAACAACGAGAAAAAGCGTAGCGATAATGGATATAGAATATAAACTTGCGCTAATAAAATAAGGCATAGCAAAAAAATAATTTCTACAACAAAAAATGTCATTCTTCCCTTTCGTTCCCAATAGAATCTAAAATTATTATTAGTTTATTTTGAAACTCTTTCCATTCGCTCGGTTCTTTTTTTATTTCTTCCATTTTCTCTTCAAAAGTTTCTACGGAAAGCCCATGTTTTTGCAAAATTTGCAAACGAGCCGCTCTGCCATCGTCTGTTATCCCATGCTCACGCTCTGCAATGCGAAGTTCTGCGTAAGCGAGAACAAAATCTTCACTGAAAACACTTTTTTTTTCGCAAGAAAAAATGAGCAATACGAGAGGCAAAAAAAGAAACTTAATCATTTTGTACATTCAAATAGTCGTGAGGCAAGCCCTTCTTTACTACCAAAAGCAAGTTCAATGCTTTGGTTTTTGGTTAAAATTCCATACTCTACAAAATCATCTCCAAAACCACCATTGCCGCTTGCCGGCGTATTTACAATCAAAACATCAATTCCGTTCTTAAATTTATTTTTGGCATTTTCCCAAGCGTTTTCTGTTTCCAAAGCAAAAGAAACTATTTTTTGCCCTTTCTTTTTATTCTTTATCGTGTTTGTTAAAATATTCGATGTCTCTTCCAGTTCCAGTTTTTGCACCGCTCGGCTGTTTTTAATTTTTTGCGAAGCCGCTCGCTTTGGGCGATAATCTGCAACGGCGGCACAATGCACAATAACATTGGCTTTTGCTTGCATTTTAAGCACGGCTTTGTTCATGCTCTCTGCATCCTTGACTTCTATTTTTTCGCACTGCTTAGGAAGTTTCGCTTCCATTGGACCGCAGACCGCAAACACACGCCAGCCATTGCGTAAAAATTCCTTTGCTATTGCTTCGCCGGTTTTTCCGCTTGAACGGTTTGATATATAGCGAACGGGGTCTATTGCTTCTTGTGTGCGTCCTATGGTTATGAGCAATGTTTTTTTTGCACTTGGCTCACCGAATTCAATTTCATCGGCAATATCTTCGGGTTCGGGAAATTTACCTTGCCCTTCCATACCGCAAGCCAAATATCCGAATTCTGGTTCCACAACTTTAACGCCCCATGAGCGAAGTGTTTGCAAATTTTTCTGCACCGCCGGTGAATTATACATAACGGAATTCATGGCCGGAACAACCCACTTTTCCCCCGGCATTGCCAAAAAGCAAAGCGATACGGGCTCTTCTCCGGTACCGGAAATCAAACGCGCCAAGCTAGTGGCTGAACATGGGGCTATTATATAAATATCTGCCCACTGTGCATAGTCTATGTGTTGCAAGGCTGTTTCGGCATTTTTTGTGTAAACGGGAAAGTTGGAGAGTGCGGCAAAGGTTGTTGGTCCAACAAATTTGGTAGCCTCATCGGTCATTACCACGCGAACCTGCACAAGTCTTTTTTGCAAAACCCTAAGCAGTTCGCAAGCCTTGTAAGCCGCAATGCCACCCGTTATGCCAAGCAATATTTTTTTGCCAAGTAAAACCATGCTACTTCTTCTTCTTTTTCACAATTTTTGCGTCGACAACTTTTGAATCGGTTTTTGCACCTTTGTTTTTATCGTTTTTGCGACTTATAACCATGTATTGAGCAATGCTCCATACATTGGAAACAGTCCAATAAAGCACCAAACCGCTAGGCATAACCGAGCTGAACACAAACATCATGGCCGGCATCATCCATACCATCATTTTTTGATTAGGATCGGTAATGGTTTGCTTTGTTTGGAACCAAGTGCTAACTACCATAAAGAACGGCAAAATCGCAATACCCTCCGGCATAAGGTATGGAATGCTGACTCCGCTCCAAACAATATCTGTCTTTGAAAGGTCGGTAATCCATGCAATAAACGGCTCTTTTCTAAGCTCTATTGCCCTGCCGAGAACCACAAACAAACCTATGAAAATAGGCATTTGCAAAAGCATTGGAAAACAACCCGCAAAACCGCTGAACGGAGAAATTCCATGCTTTGCATAAAGCTTCATTATCTCTTCTTGCTGAGTGCGCATATCACCGCGAGTCTTTGCACGAATAGCATCCATTTCAGGTTTCAAAGCCATCATTGAACGCGTGGAACGCATTTGCTTCAAAGCCAAAGGAGTGGTCACAAGTTTTATCAAAATTGTCAAAAGAATAATTGCAACTCCGTAGTTCGGAATTATTCCATAAAACGCATTGAGTATTGTCAAAAGAAGACCACACAGCCAAACAAACCATTTATCCGCTCCGCACCATTCCCAACCGCTGACTATAATCTTTTCATAACCCTGATCCATGCTTTTAATTTCTTTCCAGTTAAGCGGCAAAATTGTGAAATCAATTGCAACGGAATCGCTTGCCATATTATCAACAATTGTCAAGGCATAAGTGCCCGGGTCTTTTTCGTTTCGTTTTTCTTTTAACGGCTCTGCACCAAGGGCGGCCTCGCTCACTCCGTCAAAATTTATTATTGCTGCTATGTATTTTCGCCTTAACCCAAACCACAGCGCTTTACCTTGGTCCCTATTAAACCATGTCTGTTTTGTTACGGTTTTTCTGTCCACATTATATGTGTTGTTTAAAATGACTTCGCTGAATAAGTAGTTCATTCCAAAAGTTTTGAGAACGGGAATCTCTTCGGTTTCCCTCATTCCGCCTTTCCAACTCAATGTATATTGCCTGGGTTCAAAACCTTCTGTTCTTGTCACATGTCTAATGGAGTGTCCGCTTTTTGTGAATCTGTATTCTCTGATTACAGCCACGCCCCTTTTATCTCTCCACTCAAAAACAATGGAAATGGAATCGTTCACAACAACGCTATCTGCATCGAATTCCCTTACCGAAAACATTTCTTCGCTAAAATCGTTTTTATCAAAGCTTATGCTTAGTGCACCGGCTTCTTTGTTTTGCAAAAGCTCCGGAAAATTTTCAAGGCTGTCTGCCAAGGTTTTGGGAACAATGCTTGTGATCTTAGCTCCAACAGAACTTAAAGTGATCCAAAAGCGGTCTGTTTCAACGCGAATATCTCTGCGAACCAAAGGGGCTGTTTCAGTTTCGCCTTCTTCGTTTGCCTCTACCGCTTGAACTGTTGGTTGAATTATCGGCTGGATTGTAGCAGCTGGTTGAGTAATAACTACAGGTGCCGGAGTCGCGGCAATGGAATCTTGCCTTGTTTGTTCCAAAGCGGCGTATTCTTTGGCTTTTCTTTGCAATTCTGCTTGCGCAAGTTCTTGCTGTTTGCTGGAATTATATAAAGACCATATAAACAACAGGGCTATTAGGACTATACCTATGATTGTATTCTTATTCATCGCCAAGAAATCTAGAAAATTTTTTGTTGGAGTAACTTATTACCTCACCACCACACGCATAATTTTATGCTCACTGCCCAGCGATACTTTTGCAACATATACGCCATATGGCAAATGATTTAGCGATACATTATGAACACCGCCTGTGAAGGCATAACTTGCCACGCTTCTACCTGTAGCATTATATACCTGAATTGTAGCATTTGTTGCTGCCGTTAATTTCATGCCGTTTTTAACAGGAATAACTTTATTGCCGCTTGCAAATTGTGGCAAAACCGATACTGATTCTGGTGCCGACGATACAACAAAACTTAAGGGAACTTCAAATGTGAACTCATTGCCTTGTTTTGCGCCGCTAAGAATAAGCACGTCGGAGTATGATGCTGCGGCAAGCGCATCTTTAGGTTTAACGCTTATTGCCGCAAGGTAGCCGCCTTTGCCTGTAGATGTTTGGCTCAGGTTTGATACTATTTCAAAATCCGACGATGCGCCTTTCTGAAGGCTTGCCGACAAACCGCTCATTTCACCGTAAGAAACCAGCGTAATATCACGTGGAAGCGCTTGCAAATAATCGTAACCCCTTGTCCCAAAGCTTCGGGCAGTTGGACGGACGTTTACTTTGTCGTATTCTGCCTTTAGAAAAGTTAATCTTCTATCATAAAAACGCGTCAAGTTATCAGTAGCTAAGGCTCCGTGAAGTTTCTCTAACATTTCAGCGATAAAGCTCCGCATTGATTCTATCTGTGGCATCTTCTCATTCCAAATCTCTTTGTATCTCACGAGAAACTCAGGATCGTCAAGGAAGCGTCTAAGCCACGGGTAAACCACGTATGGATGATGAGTAGGTCCCATGTTGCCAAACTGTGTTGCCATTGATCCGGAGAATTCTTGAAAACTCCAATTAAGGTCCCACAGCGGACCGGCGCTTATTTTACCGCCCTTGTCCTTATAGAAAAAAGCACTTCCAATATTTTCTCCGGTTTCTGAGCCTCTGCGAAAAAGGTCAACATTTTGTATAAAGGTTTGCACCAAAAAATATTTAATAAAAGTTTCTGCGTCAACCAAGTCACGGTAGCCGTTTTCCGGAAAATCATTGGAAGCCATTAAATTGGTGATTTCGTTCAAGTCATTTTTTACAAAATCATAACGGGGATCATCAATATCGTCTGAAAAGCTGGGACTTTTGATTGTCACCGGTAAATTGTAGTTTTCTGTGCGAAATTTCACCGGTTCGTCTTCCGGGAAATAACGATCCACTTCAATAAACCAACCTTCGGTCGGGTGAGCCTTTGGCCTTCCCGGAGCACCTATATATGCAGGGTCGGCCTGCCTGTGTTCGGTTAAAATATACTTGCCTGAATAACCGTTATTCACATAAGCCTCAACAAAATTATATGAACATGTATATTGCAAATCCAAACGTTTACCCATTTCAAGCCCAAAGGCATTTTTATCAATGTCTGCGTTCATCAATACCCAATTTCTCGCAGCTGCCAGCCCAAAAGGCGACTGTTGTTGGCTATTTCTGAACCTGATGCGATACGGGTTGCGATACACGTTTATTCCATCTGCTGGAATTATGCGATTCCAAGAAGCATTCCAAGAGGAATTTCCGCGCCCTCTAATCTGTTGGTTGCTGATAGCCGAAATATTATTTTGCGAGTCGTTGGGATCATCTAAAGAAAAGGTCATGGTGACCCAATCCACTTTGCTTACAATGGGCACGCTATTGTCCGTATTAATGTTAATCACCGGCAGTGTAGCTTGCGCAAACACCATCTGTTGGAGAACAGCTATTGTTGCACTCAAAAGGGATAGTTTTATAAGCATAGGTTTAAATGTAGAAATTAGGGGGAGGCGTCCCCCTCGCTGCAACCGCCTACGGCGTTTTACGCTACCCCCCAATTAACGGTAGTAGTTTCTTACTAATTGCATTCGCCGGCCCAACCGAGCTGCATAAGAGCAAAATCAGCTGATCTGGGGGCTGTTGTATCATTTCTAAGAGTAATTCTAATGCTTGTTGCAGTGGTTGTTACGTCTGTTATAGAAATAGGAAGCTGATCCCAACTGCTTCTAAAGTTATTCCATGGGAAATTTGCAACCCTTTTGCTTGCAGAAGCAGGTAGCTCTACAATCCAGTTATTGTTATCTGTCACTGCGGTTGATGCTATTTCTAATACCACGCTAGCTGTGCTGGTGTAAGATACACAGAAACCACCTTTGGAACTTATGTTCTCTGCTTCTTCTCCGACTTTGAAATGAAAGACAACGCCTGCACCATTAGTATTCATGTATTCTCCGGATTCATGAAGTTCGGCAGCGACTGCTGCAAACTTAATTTTAAAAGCATTGGATATAAGCGACTCTCCATCAGGAGCTAACTCAAATATTGCTGTTCCGTCGGTATAAGCACCGTTTATTTCAACTTCTACTTGCGCTTTGTCTTCAGCAGGGTATGTATAACCAAACCACCAGCCGGCACCACGGCAAGCGCTACTCCAGTAATTTTCGCCTTCTCGTTGCTTGCAAGCTAGCACTGCTGGAGTTTGAACTTGTAAAGCAGCGAATTTTTCAGTATCCGTCCCCCATAGAGAGCCTCCCATG
>JAITUM010000186.1 GCA_031286305.1 Candidatus Fibrimonadaceae bacterium
CTGTTTTTCCTAAAAGCGTTGAGATAAAGAATTTCGCCACCTTCTCGTTCTCAAGAAGATGTTTGAACACAGTATCATAAATAGGGTTCGCTATGAGCATCAAGAATAATGTAGAAAATTTTCATCGCTTCTTCCTCAAAACCCATGCCAGTAACTCAAACTAAGCATCCTACCCGGAGTTGGGTAAGCATCGTAAATGTTTTGGTATTCTGCACCGTTTATGTTTCTTGCGTAAAAAGCGATTGTGCTTGCGGCAGTTGGTTTGTAGCTAAGCCCTGCGTGGTAAAACGCATTTTCCGGGATTTTTTTTCGCTGCGCTCGGTCGCGGTAAAGCCCGGAATGCGCTTCGCCTTCCAGCCTTAATTCAAAAGTATAAGGAAGCACGAAAATCATGGAATTATAATATTGACCCTTTGGTTCGTTTGGCAAATCTCCCGGGTTTTGGAAGGTTGCATTTGAGCTTATTTTTAGCCACTTGAAAATTTCACTATGAAGCTCGGTCTCTATTCCATAGACCTCGCCGTTCCCTGAATTTATCGGCTTTGAAAGCTGCCCGCTAGTGTGATAAACTATACGGTCTCTAATGCGGTTCGCAAATGCCGTTGCCGCAATGCGCGTTTTTTTATGTCGATAACCAACACCCAACTCCGCCTGCTCACCCTGCTCAGGCTTTAAATTCGGGTTCGACAAAACTCCGAAAGATGTGCTGAAAAGTTCAACTAAAGATGGCGCTCTGAAATAATGCCCTGCAGCAATACTGCTACTCCAAAGCGAATTTTCTTTTCCAAAATTCATAGACACTCTGCCGGAGTTTAAATTTCTAAAACCCTCTTCATAATCGCTTCCCATAAAAAATCCGGAAACTTTGCCGCTTTCCTGTTTCTCTTTATTAAACCTGCTCGTTGCATTTGCTCTTATGTTGAAAAAATCGGCAGGAGCAAGCTCTCCGGCAAATGAAAATTGCAAAATAGAATTTGAGAGTTCGTAGTTGTTTAACATTGCAGAATTATTTCTTGATTCTAAATATTGATAGTTGCCGTGAATATAAAATTCGGTTTTTATTTTTTCTTTTTCAAAATAAAAAGAGCCTTGGCCGCCACCGTTTTTAAGCAAGATTCCGCTCTGGGTATATTCGTCTATGGAATAACCGATTCTATCTAAAGGGTAATACCATGCGCTCATGCTTTTTTCCAAACCGGTAAAAGTTTGAAAACCAAAAGAGATATTTTTAAAAAGAGGGAAGGCTTCAATTTCATAACTTGCCAAAACCGCATCGCTTGCAGAATTTGCCGTTTTTGTTTCTTGGTCTTCTTTACCCGGAATGCCACCTGCCGCAGAATTATGTTCTACCCTTAACACGGAATTTTTTTTGCTGTGCGCAAATCTAAAAGAGTGGTTGCCGGAGATTTGCGCGTATTGTGCATTTTTTCTTTTTGTCCAAAAATCATCTTCGGTATTGTATTCCGTGCCGTTGCGGTTTAGGTAGGGATAGTTGTTATCTGAGGCTCGGTAGCTTATGTTGCTAATCCAAAACACGGAGTCTGTGAGTGGCGAGCTTGCTTGCATTGAGAGAATTTTGCTGTTGTAGCTACCGTAAGATGCGTAAAATTTGCCGCCTTTTGCGGCGGCATCTTTTGAAACGAGGTTTATAACGCCACCCATTCCATTAGCGGCGAATTTTGCCGGAATATAACCTTTGTAAATTTCAATTTTTTCATATTGGTTTAAGTCTATGCCACCCAAGTCCGTGGCTCCAAGGTTTTGCAAAATCACGCCGTCTATTGCAATGGCAATTTGGTTCCCCTGCATACCTCTTATAGACAGTGTTTGAAAGCTTCCCATCCCACCTCTTTGCCTTGTTTGTATGCCCGGATATGTTGCAAGCAAGTCTGCCAGCGATAAATTTTTCCCTTCCCACTCATCGCTTTTAATTTCCACCATCTCGCTGCTAACCGGCTCTCCTGCTCTAATTTCGCTTGGGGGCAATGGCACTGCTGCCTTTGCAAAGGAGCAAAGGAGAAAGATTGTTAAAAATATTTTTTTCACCGTTCTACCTCGGAACAAAATTGCAAAACATCTTATGATGCCTTGCCCCCTAGCAAGTTTTCTGACTTAGGCTTTTGACCATTACAGTAGCGGGACTGCTCTTGATTTGCACAAGATTACCTTGGGAGGGTATGGGGTAATATAGAAAATACTTGCCCGCTGAATTACTCGCTTGGGTATGGGGGATGTCCCCCTCGCTGCAACCGCCTTTGGCGTTTTCCGCTACCCCCAATGCGGGGCTGGTTCGGCTACGCTCACCAAACGCCCCGGTTTTGGACAACGTTGTGCAAAATGCACACCACCGTTGCGGGGCACCCACGGCGCCGTGGCCGCCCTGCCATGAATGCCCGCATTGCCGCATGCCAATTTATTCTCTGCAGAACGCTTTTTTCAATTCGGCTAGGGCGGCGGCGGTGGTTTTTGGTGCGTAAGCTCGATAGAACGTTAGGACTTCGCCGGTGCCATCGCATGGCTCGGTCTTTTCTTCGGCGCAACCCGAGCTCCCTTCGCTTGCCATTGGCCCTTGAAATCCCAAAGGGACGGCGGGATGAAAACGGGGTTAAGGCAGTCGGATTCTTCCGTATAGCCGTAGACAAGGAGTTTCGTGTCATCCTTGCCGGCGTTGGTGAACGATCTGCCACCGCTGTTGCTGCTTGCGACAGGGAGAGTGTAGAGGTTTTGGTCGGTGAGGACGTTATTAACCTTAAGTGCTCCGATAGCCTGTGTGTAAGCAAAAGCATTTTCCGCTAGGTTAGTTTTAGCAGTGATTTCCCTATGTTCATTGTGTTTGTGTCTTCCACGTCCGGCGGCGGTAAGGAATGTGCTTACATCCTCTCCATCTTTTTTGATTATCTTACCCTGCAACGTGGCTGTGCATTTTGCACAACGGTGTCCAAAATCGGGGCGTTGCGGGGTGTCCCCGCATTGGGGGTAGCGGAAAACGCCACCGTAGGGGCAGTACCTATGTGTCTGCCCCTTTGCAATGTAAGGCGGTTGCAGCGAGGGGGATTTTTCCCTTAATAATTATTTTCTATATTATTTCCAGTTTTAAAGAGGAATTTAATATGTTTGGATTGTTTTCCTGCGACATAGGTATAGACTTGGGAACAGCGAACACTTTGGTTCATGTGGCTGGTAAAGGCATTGTTATCAACGAGCCTACCGTTGTCGCTGTGGACAGGAAAAGTGAAAGAGTTACATACATAGGCGCAGAAGCTAAGAAAATGCTGGGACGTACCCCCGACGAGATCGTTGCCGTGCGACCCATGAAAGACGGCGTTATAGCAGACTACCACCTGGTAGAGGCTATGCTCCAATACTTTATTAGCAAGGTCCAAAGATATCCGCTGTTCTTGGTGAAGCCACGTGTTGTGGTTGGCGTTCCGTCCGGGATAACAGAGGTGGAAAAAAGAGCCGTTCTGGATGCCACACGGTCTGCAGGAGCGCGTGAGGTTCACTTGGTTGCAGAGCCTATGGCTACGGCTGTTGGAATGCAGATTCCCGTTGCTGAACCTTCCGGGCACATGGTTATAGACTGCGGAGGCGGCACTTCGGAAATTGCAGTGATTTCGCTTGGCGGATTGGTTTGCAAATCTTCCGTGCGCGTGGGCGGCGATAAAATTGACAACGCTATTATAAATTATTTGCGACGCACTCACGGGCTTTTAATCGGCGAGTCTATGGCAGAGGATGTTAAAAAGAAAATCGGTTCTGCATATCCGCTGGAAAAAGAGCTTGAGATGGAGGTTAAGGGTAGAGACTTGGCTGCAGGCATTCCGCGCACAATAGTTGTTAAAAGCGAAGAGATTAGAGACGCTTTGAGCGAGTCGATTTTGCAAATTGTTGAAGCTGTTAAAAAAGCTTTGGAAAGCTGCCCCCCAGAGCTTTCTGCAGATATTTTAGACAAAGGAATAATAATGGCAGGCGGCACAAGCCAGCTTAGAGGCTTGGATGCAAGGATTCGCCATGAAACCGGACTTCCTGTTAGCGTTATAGACGATGCGCCTTTGTGTGTGTGCAAAGGTACTGCTAAAATTTTGGAAAATCTTGATTATTATCGCAACTGCAAAGTTCTTATGGCATCTTCTGTGTAATGAAGATATTTCGATATATAATAAAGGCATGCAGGTGGGCACGCGGATCGGTTGTATTTGCTGCCCTCATATCCTTCTCTTTATATATGCAGCTAACACAGGTTAAAAGCAAACAGAATGTAGCTGACTTTCTTTTTTCAAGCATCTTTTATTTGCCGCAGTCTGCGGCTTCATTTGTTTTTCGCATTGGCAACCTTAGCAAAGAAAATACATTGCTGAAAAACGAAAACGCCAGGCTGAAATTGGAAGTGGATTTAACAAAGGAATATGCCATTGAAAACGAGCGGCTAAAAAGACTTTTGCTTTTTGAAAATCAATGGGACTATCCCATTTTTTTAGCGCAGATAATAGGGCATAATCCCGGGCCTTACATGACAACGGTTGTGGTGAACAGCGGTAGCTCAGATTCTATTTTTTACGGTATGCCGGTATTTACCACCAATGGCTTGGTGGGCAAGGTAACTAAGGTATTCTCAGGGCATTCAATGGTGCAGCTTCTTTCTGACCCAAACTCAAGAACCTCGGTTATTTCGCAACGTTCCAGAGTGCTGGGAACGGTGTTTGCAAGGGATAACGGAGAAATGCAGGTTCAAGTTTCCAGCTATGCAGATTTGGTTCCGGGCGATACGCTTGTGACTTCCGGGCTTGGTGGTCTTTATCCAAAGGGCATTCCGGTTGGCGTTGTTAGCAAACTTGAAAAAAATAACACCGAAGTTTTGAGTTCCGGAAATATTGAATTATTGCAGCACATAGAGTCTTTAGAAGAAGCTTTTATTATTCGCAAACCGGCAAACTGGATTGTGTGGTCGGAGAATTGAAAATGATTAAGTTTTTGATTTATTCGTTTTTGTTTTTTATGGCAGCAATGCTGCAGTCTGTTGTTGTGCCGCATATTGAGATAATGGATGCACAGCCTTCTTTTCTTTTAATTTTAACCGTGATAACAGCACTCAGGCAAGGTTCGCTTGCCGGTTGCTTTGTAGGTTTTATGTCGGGGTTGTTTTGCGATGTTTATGCACCTATTGAGTGGTTCGGAGCATTTTCATTTTCTTATTGCATAGTTGGTTTTACCATAGGGCAAATTGAAGAAAGCTTTATAAATTTAGATCTGTTTCCAAAAATAATTGTGCTGGTTTTGGCCGATTTTTTGAAAGAAATATTATATTATCTTTCCATAGGAAAAACCACTGCTGAAATTCCGCAAGTGCTGATTTCCATTTCTGTTCCGAATGCTATTTATACTGTTGCTCTAGGAGCGATTTGCTTTTATCTTCTCTTCCCGAAAGTAGAAAAGAAAATAGAGATGTATAGGGAGTTATAATGCGCTCTAATTCGCAGCAGCCGGAAGAAATCAGGCAAGAAATGAACTTGAAAACAATTGTGTTTGTGTGCGGAGTTGCAATATTATTTTTAATTTTAATTTTAAGACTTTTGCAACTGCAATATTTTGAGTACGAGAATAATTTAAAAAGAGCTGAGGAAAATCGCATTCGCAAAATAGATGTAAAAGCAAACAGAGGATATATTTTAGACCGCAACGGAGTGGTTTTGGTTCGCAACAGACCTTCTTATCAAATATCGCTTTTGCATAGCCAGTTTAAAACCAGAGAAATTCGAGATTCCGTTTTTGACAGGCTTTTGAGAATAACAGACAACGAAGGAAAGCGCTTGCTGGATTCCGCTTCGCTTGCATTTTCATTTGAAAGAGGACGGTGGCAAAGGTTCAGGTTTCAAAGGCTTATAGAAGATGCATCTCCCGAGATAGTCGCTTTGTTTGAAGAGCGTGGCGAAGAATTGCCGGGCATTGAAATTTTGGTTGAGTCGCGCAGAGACTATCCCTTTGGTTCTCAGGGTGCGCACATATTTGGCTACACCGGCGAAATATCCGAGAAGGAGCTTGAACAGCCGGAAAATTCTCGCTATGTTATGGGAGACCGAATTGGCAAAAAAGGTTTGGAATTTAGCTATGAAAAAGAGTTCAGAGGCGAAAACGGATTGAGGTATATAGAGGTTAATGCGCTTGGGCGCGAAATGGGGCCGGTGGCGGGAATGCCATTCATTAAACCTATTTCCGGAAACTCCATTGTGACAACGTTGGATTGGCGAATTCAGCAAGTGGCCGAGCTGGCCATGCCGGAAGATGCTAAGGGAGCTCTTGTTGCGCTCAATCCGCAGAACGGTGAAATTTATGCAATGGTAAGCCGCCCGCCTCTGGACCCGAACATATTTTCTTTGGAAAAAAAAGAGCTTCACAAAGCGTGGGCATCGGTTGCTTTAGACACTGCAAAGCCGCTGACAAATCGCGCTATAAGCGGGCTTTACCCACCCGGCTCCGTTTTTAAAGTGATTACCGCAGCGGCTGGTTTGGAAAGTAATGTTTTAATGGAGCGCACAAAATACAAGGCGCCTTGCACTGGTGGATTCCGTTTTGGAAACAGATATGCAAAATGCTGGTTTGCAGGCGGACATAGAACATTGAGCGTGATAGATGCGCTGAAAGTATCTTGCAATGTATTTTTTTACCAGGCGGGCCTGGATATAGGTAACAGAAGAATTGGCGACATGGCCAAGAAATTCGGTTTGGGTGCCACGCTTGGAGTAGATATACCCGGCGAGCGTTTTGGCTCCGTAATAGATTCCGCTTCTTATGAAAAGTGGTTTGCAAGAAGAGGTTGGAAATGGACTCAGGGTGAAATTTTGAATGTCTCCGTTGGGCAGGGTGCTCTTACGGTCACTCCCTTGCAGCAAACAGCTATGATTGGTGCGCTTGCAACGGGCAATGGTTTATACAGACCGCATTTTTTAAAAGAGGTAAAAGGCCCTGAAGGAGAGTTGATCAAAAGAACTGAGCCGGTAAAAATAAGCGATGGAAATATTTCCGAGTATACGAAAAAAATTCTGCTAAAAGGTTTGGACGAAGCCGTAAACGCTCCGGGCGGCACGGCAAGACGCTCCATTGTTCCGGGCGTTCGTGTTGGCGGCAAAACGGGCAGCGCTGAAAATCCGCACGGTGATAAAACTCACGCGTGGTTTGCAGCTGTTGCGCCTCTTGATGCGCCTGAAATTGCTGTGGGTGTGGTTTTAGAAAATGCCGGCGGCGGTGGTGCAATGGCCGCTCCGATAGCGCAAAAAGTTTTATACGCTTATTTTTATCCGGACTCTTTAAAGAGGAAACCAAAATGAAAAGACTAGACTGGCTTTTTATGAGTTCACTTTTGGCCCTTATAGGAATAGGGATCACGCTTGTATATTCGGCAACCAGCAATACGGATTTAATTTGGTACAAAACGGAATGGTTCAAACAGATAATGCACTTTGCGGCAGGTTCTTTGATTGCGGTTGTTATAGTTCTTTTGCCTTCCAAGTTTTGGAAAAATATCGCATGGGTTTCTTACATTGTTGCAATTGTGGTTTTGTTTGTGGTTATAAACTCAGGGCATGTGTCAAAGGGGGCCGGGCGCTGGTTAGACATTGCCGGGTTTAGATTTCAGCCTTCGGAATTTGCAAAAATTGCTTACTTGCTTGTAAGTTCTCTTTGGCTTTCAAAACATAGAGTTAGCATTGTGCAACCCAAAACTTTGATTGTTCCGTTTTTATTGTTTATCGTTCCGTTTCTGCTGGTTTTAAAGCAACCGAATTTGAGTACCGCTTTGGTATTTACTGCTATGACGCTTGTGCATTTTTATTGGGCAGGGTTCAGGCTTGTTGATTTATTTTTGCTGATTAGCCCTGTTATGAGTATTATATTGTCTTCTGTTTCCACGCTTTATTGGAACTTGTTGATAATATCTGTGTTCTTTATTTCCATAAAATTCAAATATCCATTGTGGTTAATAGTTCTGATAATGACGCTTGTTATAGGTTCGGGTTATATTAGCCAAATTGCTTGGAATTCAATGGAAGACCATCAGCGAAGTCGTATTTTAACATTTGTAGACCCCACGCGAGACCCAAAAGGCGAGGGTTATCAGGTTATACAATCGCAGGTGGCAATAGGCAGCGGTGGCATGTTCGGCAAAGGTTTTGGCGAAGGTTCGCAAACTAATCTCGCATTTTTGCCGGAAGAGCACACCGATTTTATTTTCAGTGTTTTGGGCGAGCAGTTTGGTTTTGTGGGAACGCTTGTGGTTTTGATATTATTTTTCATTTTGCTTTGGCGAAGTATAATGATATGCAGGTTGCATACGGATAGTTTTGTGAACTTGGTGGTTGCAGGAGCTTGTGCAATTTTATTTTTCCACACAAGCGTGAATGTGGCTATGACTATTGGTTTTATGCCCGTTACCGGATTGCCTTTGCCGTTTTTGTCTTATGGCGGTTCGTTTGTTCTCACCTGTATGATTTTAATCGGTTTGCTATTGAATATGCGGCTAAAAGGGAAGGATATTTAGAGGCTATCTCAAACGGTGTACATAGCCTTTTCTTTATCGGTGAATGTTTTTGATGAGCAAATGGCAGAAACTATGGATTTTCTGATACTTTCGGGAATTTCTCCAAGTACTTTCACTTTTCCTTCCGCATAATTTTTCCTGAACTCTGTTTCGCTGAGTTCAAATAAGTTGCCTTTGTTGCATTGAATGCAGGATGGTTTGGTCAATTCATCCCAGTCGTCGCCTTTGATGCAAACTAATGATTGCAAATCATTTCTTGCCATTTTGCGCGCGTTATCAACTTGAGAAGTTACATAAAAATATTTCAAAATATTATCGTGCTTAAAGACTATGATTATCCGGTGGTCAATATCGGAACCAGGTGGATATTTTCCTCTGAAAGCTTTCCATTTTTCAATATTGAATAAATTATCGGGAAACGTGATACGCATCGTAATGTTTTTTTCTTAGAGAAAGATATTCCTTGTCATCTTTGAATGGGTCATTTTTCTTGCCAAATTTCGCAAAGCATAAAGAGTCGTCAGGGTCGTCAAAAAAATCTATTTCGTTCATTTGTACTCTTTTGAATCCGGACAGTTCACTTTCGTGTTTTTTCCATTCAGGATAGCAATGCGATATGTCGCTTATTTTTTTCCAATCGCAATCCCCGAATTCCTTCAACGCGAAATTGATGGCTTCTTTGAAGCTATCCGATAATTCGTCTTCTTCCTGTTGCTTTATTTCAACGTTGTATTCGTCAATTTCCTGAATTGATGATAAATACCTCTCATTGGAGCGACCTTTCAACATATCAAATGTAGAAGAAGCCACAGGGCCAAGCTTCATGGCATAATAATCATCACCTGTTGCGGTTATCCCAAAATTACGCAAATGATACCTGTCCGAAAAGAATATCATTTTCAGCAAATACACTATATTGAAGCGGTCTTGATTGATAGGCGGAGCTTTTCCTTGTATATAATACAAAGCTTGCTGTATCTTGAGAAATGAAAATCTATCGGTCACCATATTTATAATATAGGAAATATTTTTTATATTACTGCCATATGCGTATAAACCAATACATATCGCTATGCGGGGTTGCTAGCAGGCGCAAGGCTGAGGCTCTTGTTTTGGAGGGCAAGGTTTTTGTGAATGGGGCTGTGGTTAAGGATTTGGCAACGCAAATTGGCAAAACTGATATTGTGGAAATAGATGGGCAAAAAATTTTGCCGGTAAAGCAGCATACAACAATAGTTTTTCATAAGCCGCCCGGTGTTATATGCACTGCCACAGACCCTCAAGGAAGAAAAACCATTTACGACTGTTTGCCAAGCGGCTTTTCAACCCTCAAATATATAGGCAGGCTGGATTTGCAAAGCAGGGGTCTTGTTTTGCTTTCTGATAATGGCGAACTTGTTTATAGATTAACGCACCCCAAGTATCAAATAGAAAGGAGCTATTTAGTTTGGACAAGTAAAAATCTTTCGCGCCGTGCAATTGAAAGTTTGTTGAGCGGCATAGACATAGGCGATGGTCAAATAGGTCAGGCAAAAGAAGTTTTTTTGAACAATGGCTTTTTTGAACTTGTGTTAACGGAAGGTAAAAACCGTGAAATACGCAAAATGCTTCACGCTTTGCGTTATCACATTGAAGATTTGAAAAGGGTTAGTTTTGCAAATATTACCCTAGGCGATTTAGCCGCAGGGGATTATAGGGAAATTGAGGGAGAAGAGTTGAAGGGATTGATGGGAAGCGTGGGGTTGTGAAAGTAAAAGACCGATCGTTATTTCTGACTTTATCAATGCGTCACCCGAAATGATTTTTGGCAACTTCGGGCATTCTTTGCTGTGCATTTGTCCACAATTCATGGCAACATTCGCAATTCATTGCTGGGCAGCCACGGCGAGCTGCCCCTACTGTCTCAAAACGGCTTTCAAATGTTCTTTGCCCCATAGAATTGGGTTTTCGCGAATATATCCTGCAATTGCTGCATATTCTGTTTCGTTGCGGATAACGTGCTCGTAATAATTGCGCTGCCATAGTTTCTTGTTGAATGGCATCCAGTTTAAGGCTTTAACTCCATCAGTATATTTGTTTGTCGTTCTTGTTTTAAAATAATAAACTAATTCCGGTAATGATATTGGGTTATTGTTGGCATTCGCTGTTATTGTTATTATCCAATGAATATGATCTGGCATAATTATAAATTCATCGATTTCAATATTGGAATAATGCCCAGCCATTTCGTGCCATGTTTGTTGAGCCATTTTGCCCGCATCATTCAACAGTATAATTTCGTTTTCAACCATCCCAAATGTCGGGAAATCAAAATTTATATCCGCCATCGGTATTGTAGGGGCAGCTCGCCGTGGCTGCCCAGCAACGGTGTTGTGCTCAACCACGATATTTTGCCAATGTGCAGTGGTATTGTACGCCATATCAGCAGCATTTAACCATATTTTGGGAATGCGTTGATTTAAACATATTGTAACAAAATACGATCCAGGGTTTGTATAATCGAAATTTCGCAAGCGGATAGAGCGCCTCTTGTGAATGTTGGGGTCATATTTCATAACGAAAATATAGCATTTTTTAACGTGAGTCACCCATTTTGAAAAAACAAAAATCGCATCTTGTTACATTTCAAGAGCTTAATGGTTTGAATATAAAAAAGTGATAAAGTCAGGGGGTTGAAACGAAGCATAGAGCTTTTTCTTTGTCTTGCCATGCGATGAGCCTATTGCCGCTTTTAAACCAATTCATCAAATCCACTACATTGCCCTTTGGGGAGTGCCCAAAGGGCTGGGTGGGACTAATGCACCACTATGCGCTTTATAGCACCCTTACGGTATTCAATATACACACCCGGTGTTGTGGGTTTTTGCGTACCCAGGGGTTGACCGCGGAGGTTGTAGTATTGGTAGGGGTGGGTTTCAAACCTGCCCCTACCAATGTCGCTGGCAAAAATCGACGTGGTTTTTGGTTTGCAGGTGTTGTTTTCCCAAACCATGTCTGCTTGCTCTTCGCAAAGTTCCTGATCGGTTTTGGCACGGCATTCATCATTTTCCCATACTTTGCCATCGGCTAAGCAGGCTTCTTGGGCGATTTGCGTATTGGTTTTGCATGTGTCATCTACCCAAACGCTGCCTTCCGTTGCTTCGCAAACTTCTTTGTCGGTTTTGTCTCTGCATTCATCATTTTCCCAAATTTTGCCGGCTATTAGGCAGGTTTCTATGGGGTCTTCTTTGTCTTCGTAAACGAGTATTGGGTAGCCTTGATTGAGGCTGGTATTTATGGTCCATAAGAAGTAAATTTGATTTTCATCTACCCAAGAATTGAGAAGTTCTACGAAATCTTCATCTTTCATTTCATCGGAGTCTAAGCCGATTGCTGTTGTAGTGCCAGAACTAGTTCCAACGCTATTGCTTCTTCCACCATCTGTATTCCAATAACTGCTCGATATTGTTCCACTGTTGCCACCTGCTATACCACCTAAATTGTATCTGCCGGTTACTTCGCCTGCAGTGTAACTATTAGTAATTGTACCGCCGTTCCAGCCTACCAAACCGCCAATATTATCACCGCCGGTTCCTCTTACCGTAACAGTTGAATAACTGTTTACAATTGTCCCCCAGCCTTCACCAAACATACCACCTACATTGGTCTGTCCAGCTACTTCGCCTGTTGAATAGCTGTTAGCAATAGTGGCACCACGATTGCCGCCGACTATGCTACCCACACGGGTACCGCCTACAATATCAACATCTACAACCCCTACATTTTTTATTGTGCCGCCAGCACGACCGAACAAACCAGCATCGTTAAGAGCGGGATCATTGATATACAGTCCGCTAATTTCTTTGCCCTTGCCATTAAATATGCCGTTGAATTGCCCTATGGGAATCCAGCCTTTGTTATCGTTTAATTCCGAGTCTGCACCATAGCTGGAAAGGTCAATATCGCTACAAAGCGTGACGATTTTACCAGCAAAATTGTTTCCGCCACGAGTTAACTCGGCAAGCCCTGCCAGCTGATCTTCATTGCTGATTTCGAATACACTATCATCATCGTTATACCAGCTGATATCCGGTGTTCTTGCAGGTAATAAAATTTTTGTAACAATAAGTTCAAACTTTACTTCAACGCTAAAATCACCTTTGCTTATGGTTGCTGTTAAAGTAACACTTGCATTGCCGTCTTCAAGAACAGGGCGATTTACTGTGCCATTTGCCGCAATAACACTTGCATTGCTTGAGGCCCATGCAATTGTTGTACCTTCAAGACCATCTACTCCAAGCACAAGGTTGGTTCTTATGGAGCTTTGCTTTGTATTTTCACCTTTGATGGCATCCCACAAAGATTTTCTAGTATTTTTCACTGCATTTACATCTTCGTTTTCTTCATAAACAATTATAGGATAACCTTGGTTAGTGCCGTTATCCAAAGCCCAATGAAAGTAATCTTCATCTTGATTTAACACCCATGAATTGAGTGTTTTTACAAAAGCTTCTGTTTTCATGTCAGAAAGAACCATGCCTACACCAGAGACACCACCAGAGCCGGCATTATTTTCCTCATTGTAATAACAATTATTCATTCTTGCGGAATAACCAAGGCCAACCAAGTCACCAAAAGCACTTACACCCGTTACCTCGCCAGTGAAATAACTATTATATATCGTTGTTATCGTTGTGTTTGAGTTATTATCTCTTCCAACAAGCCCACCAACCCGATTAACACCACTTACCTTGCCGGTAGAATAGCTATTGCTTATTGTACCGAAAAAATCTCCTACAAGCCCACCTACATTTTCGTTTCCCACCACATTCCCCGTGGCATAGCTGTTGCTGATTACGCCTCTGTAGTATCCCACCAAGCCGCCAACGCTAATGTATCCTCTGACATACGAAGCAATTACTCCAAGATTTTTTATTGTACCAAAAGAAGCAGCGTATCCAAACAAGCCCTGGTTATCAACGTTTGGCTTATTTATATAAACACCGCTAACAACGTGGCCATCGCCATCAAATATTCCTCGAAAATGAATATCGTCTGACATTCCTATCGCCGTCCATTCCCTCAATCCTGTGGTATTTTCATCCCACTCTTCCCAATTACTGACATCATTCAGCACAATATTTGCACCCAACTCTACAGTCTTGCCTGCAAAATCATTGCCTTCATTTACAAGCTCAGCCAGGCCTGCCAACTGTTCCGGCGTGGTTATGGTAAACTTAGTATCGCTACTATTATACCAATCGGTATCAGCGGTGCCATCCCATATGGTTTGAGCAAAAACAACTTGAACTCCAAGCAAAAGAGCTGGAACTAGGGATTTAAAAAAAGGTTTCATATTGAACTCCTATGATTGTGAAAAATGAAATTTAAAAGCCGAGAATTGAACTCTTTCAACTGAAATTTTTT
>JAITUM010000266.1 GCA_031286305.1 Candidatus Fibrimonadaceae bacterium
ATAATATCATATAAATATGCTTTAGTATGTTTATTAAAATTGTTGATTTCATTGAGCTTCCTAGTTCCATTCACTATTTTCCTTAGTTCATCAACATCTTTAATAATAATTTTACCTAAATGAGTACTTGGATCTTCGTCAATTCTCTTTAAAAACTTGCGCCCCTTATTATCCTTAATAGCTGAAGAATCCAGCCTTGTGTGCCATATGGCATCGCATTTGATAACTGTCGCTTTACCCATTTTTAAGCCGCCTTGCTCTCCTCTACCTTTAGCTCCTCGGGTACCAAGTCCCAAGAAAAATCGGGAGGGAGGTCAATGAAAAAATCATCAGTGATTAACTCCGACCACCGCCACATGGGAAGGTCATCTCTTGATAAATTGCCACGCACATAGATAAGATAGAAAATCCAGCACCCTTCCTGCTGAATTATTCAATGCTTCTTTTCCGTATCTATGTAATGCTTCACCCACGACCGTTTTGGCGAACGGCGGGTAATAGCCACATTTAGCGATGGAGAGGGTCAGTAATTATTGGTAATATTTTTTTCGAAAGTTTCAAATTCTCGCTCTAGCTTTTCCATGAGCCGTTGTTTTTCATTCTCTTTTAAAAAACTGTATTTAATGCTATTGCATACTAATTGTTTGATTTGTGAATATTCCAAACCATAGCGACGGACAAGCAACACGTATTGTTCTGCCAAATTCGTACGGAGAATGCCGGCGTCATCAGTAGAGATAACTAAAGGCACCTTGGTCTTCACATAAAGCGGAAGCGGATGTTCATTGTCCTTAACACCCAAAATAAACTCGTTGCTGGTGAGATTGATTTCAACCGGTATGAAATTTTCCTGCATATATTTAAGCAAACTAGCACTTGATCTTTCAAATGCTACATCTAAACCATGTCCAATACGATCCGCTTTAGCAATGTAAACCGCTTGAGAAATGTGCCTGCCCAAATCCTCCGGCTTAACGAGCCCAAGCGTCAATTCACCGGCATGAAGGCTTGCTTTTACCTGCGGATATTTTTCTTTAAGCACAGCAAACATCAACATATGGGTTGTATAATGCAGCATGGATATTTCACTGTTTTCAGCGGAAACTATGTTAACGCCTACAACTTTGCTTGCAGCCTTATTGCTTGCCACAAAACCAATGTGCAGTTGGGCAAGAACCGTGAGAGGTTCTGATTTGCGGCTGGCATAAGCTAAATAGCGGGTAACCAAATTTGTATCTGCTATGCTTGAAGCATCTAAGCTGTCAATAAATTTACCATAAACAATACCTTCATTTTTCCAAGCGATGTTTTGTTCCCATGTTTTTATGGTGCTGTCTATAACCGAGCGAATGCGGGCTGTATCTGCGGATTGGATGGCATCCAAAAGTTTCTTATTGGTATTTTTGTAATAGTTTTCTGTATTAAAAATTGAATCCATTTTTTTGTCGCTCACGCTCGGCGAAGTGCCCATTATCTCTAGATATTGAACATTTTCGTGCAATGCCCGCTGTTTTAGCTCATTAATCAGCGCCACCATGTGGTTGCCTGTTGCTGCGCCAAATAACCCGAACGCATTAAAAAAATGCTCATCCTGGGGAATGTTGCGGTTGTAGGAGTGAAAATTACGAATAGACCACTGATCCACTAATTTTACTTTCAGCATGTGCCGCGAGTTTATGTAATCAGGCAATAACCGAATGATATGAATTGAAGATGTATCTTTTTTGGAATAAAGTCTGCCGCTCAGGGTATCAACATACAATGAATCCATGCATGCTATGTCATAGTATGTTTCTGCATAAACAGAGCCTGTTAAATGGTTGTGCAAATCTCCGCCTTTGGGCATTTCCGCAAAGAATTGCCTTAAAAATACCTCTTTGCTTTGAATGCTTTCAAGATATTTGCCTGTCTGAGCAGCCCAGTCGTATTTTGTGCTGTCTGTGCTGGCGTTTGACGCAGGCAAATTGGATAATTGCGCAGTACTGCTGCAAGAAGATATGCAGACAGCAAGAATTATGGCAAAAAGGGGTTTGTAGCTCACTGCTTACTCCTAAAGGCTGTTAATGTGCTTGTAAAGTAGTAATTTTTGGACTTCACTTCCTGGGTGGCCGGGTCTTCCTGCATAGAACTCCGAGTTAATCGCATTTTCTATATTTCTTTTCAAATGTCGAGCGTGCAAACACTTTTTTCTCATTTAGAGCCTTTAGCTACGGCTTGTTTTAGGAAACTCCTGCAGGGAGCTAGCCTTGAGACCGTGCGGCAGAAAATGCGGTTTGCTCTACTGGAAGATTTAGTGGCGGTGTATGGCAGTTTGCTAAAGGGTAAAAATTTTTTACCTCATTTTGTTAAAGATTATTGTGGTATTTGCTGGGAAGGGGGTGTAGGGTGAGGGCTGTTAAAGTGAAAAAAACATTAACCGAAAGTTTCAAATCCCAATTGATTGGCAAGGACAAGCATGTTTTTGTCGAAGGAGCAAATACGGATGGTTTTGTTATTTGGATTGCTTTGTGCATCCAAAGCAGCGGCCAGATGAATTGCATCCAAGCTTTTGCATTTAGCCAATCTATTATAATGTCTAGATATAGAAGCTTCCTTGGCTCGCTGTTCATTCAGCAAGATGGAAAGCAAGAGCGAAGAGTCAAAGTAAGATATAAACATAAATTAAAATCTATCCGCTCGAGCTTCTTCGTAAAAAGCTTCAAATTCCTCGGTGCTCATCACTGGCTCTTTGTTAGACCTAATGGGTATAACGAATGTCCCAGGAGCTCTTTTGGGCAAGCTGGCTTTGCCAGCTTTGGCTTTTTCGATCATCCATTCAACGAAGCTTGCTTCCCGTTCGCTTTTCACAGGGAACATAACACCATTGCCGAGGTCAATGACTTTGCTGTAGGGCTCGGTAGCGGCAGTAGCGGTTTTCATAGGAATTCCTCTTTAGGGGATAAGGTAGAAAATTTTTATAGGGAGGTAGCGTGAAAACATCTTCTCTTTTGGGTATAAACTTAATTTACGAGCCAAAGAAGGAATGGCTGGAAAGAGTTTCGTCTTTGCTGAATCATCCGGACTCAAAATTATCCACTATATATACAGTAAACACGGAATTTTTGGCAAAAGCAACGGAAGATAAAGAGTATCATAAAATTTTGCAGGAATCAGATATAAATACCATAGATGGCTTTCCGGTTTCTTTGTTTGTTTTGTTGAGAAGGGGAAAATATTTAAGTCGTATATGTGGCAGTGATTTTATTTATGATTTATTGAAAATTTGCGAAGATGATTCAAAGAAGATTTTATTTTTGGGTGGCACGGAGCGCAGAAATAAGTTAGCGGTTGAGAATGTAAAAAAACTATACCCCAAGCTAAATGTTCTCGGTTATTCGCCCGTATTCCCTGCTCCGTTGGATATAAAAGACGACTTAGATTTGAAAAAACTTATAGAAACGGAAAAACCGCAGATATTGGTTGTGTGTTTTGGTCCGCCCAAGCAGGAAAAGTGGATATCTTTCAACAAAAGTTTTTTAGAGGGAAGTGGCGTTAAATTAGCAACAGGTATGGGCGGCGTTGTAGATTTTGTTTCTGGTGAGATTGGTCGTGCTCCTTGCGTTTTCAGAGTATTTGGCATGGAATGGTTGTGGCGGTGTTTTTGGGATCCAAAGAGGGTTAAGAGGTATGTGAGGAGTGCGTGGGTGTTGGGGAGGTATGTGGTGAGGGGCAGCAGGGTAGCGTGATAGAAAAAACAATTCATATTTGTACTACATCGACTGGCGGAATGAATGTCGTAGTCAATGGTTATGTTAAGCATTTTGGCTTGCCAAAAGAAAATTACTGGAGTAGCCATGGTGGTAGTTTTACTTTGAGTTTATTCAAAATATTTTTCATTTGCATTCGCATTTTGTTTAATGAACATGAAATTTATCATTTGCATTTATCTGAAGGTGGTTCGGTCTTAAGAAAGTTTATAATAGGATTTTTTATACGCTTGAAAAGAAAAAAATATATTGTTCATTTGCATGGCAGGAATTTTCAGAGTCTTTTGTCGAAAAATCTTTTGTCGAATAGTAATGCTATTATCTGCATAACAGAGCAAATGAAAGGTTTTATTATTGAAAACTTAGGCATAAAGAAACATGCTTTCGTAATTCCAAATATATGTGAAACTATTGCCGAGAGACCAATGGACTTATCAGAGCACAAGGAATCTATAAAAATTGCCTATTGCGGGACATTTATAAAAAGCAAAGGTGTTTTTGATTTGATTGAAGCTTTTGAAAAAGCTAAATTTGAGTGTCCAACTACTTTAGATTTATTTGGCAACGGCACTCCTCCAAAAATTCAAAAAGAAAATATAAATGTTTATGGTTGGGTTGAACATAGCGAGTATTTGAGGCTTTTGCAAAACTATGATTTTTTAGCATTGCCAAGCAAATACGAAACATTCGGTTTAGCTTATGTTGAAGCAATGGGATCAGGGTTACCTGTTATTGGCACTTTTGGCCCAGCAATTCCTGAAATTGTGAAGAATGGTGAAACCGGACTTTTAGTTGAATTTGGAAATATTGAACAATTAACAAGAGCTTTGGAAAAATTAGCGAACGATATGGATTTGCGAATAAAACTGAGCAGGAATGCTTGGCAAGATGTTAAAGATAGGTTTAGTCCGCAGATTGTTTTGAAGAAATTGGAGGAGATGTATAGGAGTGTATAAGTACAAGGATCTTTATTTTATGGCATTAGCTATAACTGTTATAGCATTTGCTTTTGCCGATACTGTAACTAGTTTAATGCCTAGAGGTCCTGCTGGAGAATATCCTAAATTCTCAATATATTTTAGAATGTTTTTTGAAGTTACTGTTTTGTGCTGGCTGTTTTTTTATAAAAAAATGAATAAAAATAATTTACTTATTATTGCCATAATTTCAATTTTATTCTTAACTTATTTTTTTGGTTTTTGCATTTTTAGCAACAATGTGGGTGGTCTTTCCCTGTATGATTTTATATACCTATTCAATAAGTATGTGTTTGTATTTATATGCTTTTTATTTGTTTATTCATCTATGAAAAAAATGGGCTACTCATATAGAAAAAAAATATTTAAAATTTATGAATTGGTTATATACGTTTACTGTTTTTGCACGCTTGTTTTAGGCTTTATTCTAAAAATGCCTGCTTTTTTTACATATGAACATGCGAGATTTGGCTTCATAGGTACAATACCAGCACAGAACGAAGCTTCTTTATTTATTATTATAGCTTTATTTTATGGCTGTTTTGTTTATAGGCAAGAAAAGCGGCTATTGCCTTTAGTAGCGGCTTTTATTTCTGGAATTTTACTGGGAACAAAAGCTGCGTTTATTACTAGCATTGCCATTCCAATCTGGTTTTTGTTAAAGTTTTATCCTAAGACAGGAAGAATAGTTACTATTACGGCTTTAGCCTGCTTAACGATTATAGCGATTATCTATAGTTCTCAGATAGTAGAATATCTTTACGTTCTTGAAGCCTTGTCTCATTTTACTCATGGACTGGATAAAGGAGTGGGCGTTTTAAGCGTACTTCTAAGTGGTAGAGATGTTTTTTGGGATGACTTTATTTGGAATTTATCTCTATATGGCAATATAAATTTTTTGTTCGGTGGTGGGCGATTAACCGCAATGGAAATGGATTTTTTTGATACCTTTTTAGAGTTTGGATTGTTCGGTTTAATAATTTATTTAATTGCCTACTTTGTTATGTTTAAAAATATAACAAGCAAATATAGATTTTTCTTTTCGTTATTATTTTTCTCAGCAGCATTTATTGGAGGACATATTTTTTTGAGCGCAGTTAATGCGCTTTATATATGTTTATTTGTTTGTAAAGCATCAGAGGTTGATGAATATGTACCCAAAAGGAGAAACGATGCGATTTTTGCTTAGCTTGAGGAAGTATATAATGAACAAATTTTACTTTACTCTTAGTGATGAAAAGCAATTATTTAAAATTGCTCTAGGAATTTCAACCCTTTGGATTGTTGCGCAAATTATACTTATATCTTGCTTTTGGGGATATCCTCAGCAAAGTGATCATGGTGCTTACATCGCCATGGCACAACGCTGTTTCGACAACGGACAATGGTATCCAATGGCAGAAGATATTTATTCCACTTATATTCATGCACCGGGTTTCATCAATTACCTAGTTCTACAGCTTCACGTTTTTGGTACATTAGATTTTAATGCCGTTTTGAATCTATTTTTAAATATTGCAATGTTATTTGAAGTGTATTACCTAGGCAACAAATTTTTCTCAAAGCGTACCGGCCTTATTTCTGTTATTATCTTTTGCTTTTTGTATTCTAACTTGTTAATAGTTTTAGGCGCATATACTGAAGTTCCTTTCATGTTTTTATGTTTAAGTGCATTATGCTTGGTTTTTTCAGGAAAATGGAAATACATTATCTTGGCCTCTATATTATTCGCTCTTGCTAATTGGATTCGTCCGTTGGTAATTATATTTCTCTTTGCTTCAGTTGTATATTTTGTTATAACAAAGACTAAGTTTTACAATTATATTGCCTTGATTATCCCCTATATACTAATACTTTTTGTTATAGGAACAGCAACTGAAAAAAAGATAGGCTATTTTATTTATCAATCTTCAACTTCAGGTATTAATCTTTTAATGACAGCGAATGACAGAGCTACAGGAACTTACATGCACGACGTTGGAAATTTAATTACTGAAGATATCGAATTAATGACTTTTGCAGAAAAAGATTCAATTATGAAGGTCTATGCTCTCAAATGGATAAAAGAGAATCCTATAAAGTATGCTGTTCTTTATTTTAAAAAAATTCCTGGCTTATATATTCACGATTCTTGGTCATATTCTTCACATTGGGCAAATCATGCTACCAGTCAATTTTTATCTGATGCTGGCGGAGCTTCAAAAGACATGTTTATAAAAAAATTCCTAAAACAAGCCTTGCAATCCATTCCTTATTATCTGACACTTTTATTTTTTTTCTATGGATTGTGGATAAGTCGCAAAGATTTTTTTACAGTCAAATCAGTTTTTCTTATAATATTTGCAACTGGCACACTTATTACTTGTATTCTAAACGTAACCCCTCGCTTTCATTATCCATTTATGTTTGTTGTAATAATTTATGCGGCTTATGGAATTAACACCTTGGTAGAAAAGAAATGATAAAGCTCCTTCGCCTTGAACAGTGGACAAAGAATCTGTTTATCTTTTTGCCTGCATTTTTCAATGGGCAGCTACTGAACGTATCGGTATTGCTGCCTTGTATTGTGGCTTTTATAGCGTTTTCTTTCGCAGCGAGTTCCATTTATTGTTTTAATGATATTTACGATGTGGAGGCAGATAAGCAGCACCCAGAAAAATGCAAAAGACCTATTGCTTCCGATATAATTTCTAAAAAAATGGCTTATGTAATAATGGCGGCTTGCTTTTTGATGTCTATATCTACTCTTTTCTTTTTCGGCGGTAAAGAAAGCTATACGCTAATAGCATTAGTTTTGTTTTATTATGCAATGAATATGGCTTATTGCATTAAATTAAAGCAATATGCTATTATTGATGTGGCAATTATAGCTTTTGGATTTGTACTGAGAGTTTGGGTTGGGGGAACAGCTGCAGATATTTGGCTTTCGGAATGGATTATTATGATGACATTTTTGCTTGCGTTATTTCTTGCTTTTGCCAAACGACGCGACGATGTAATCTTACATCAAAGCATTGGCGTTTCTCATCGCAAAAATACTACTCGATACAATTTAGAATTTATGAATCAGGTAATGACGGTTATTGCAACCGTTACCATGGTTGCTTACATTATGTTTACGCTTTCACCTGATGTAATGGAGCGTTTTCACAGTAAAAATCTCTATTTTACCGCTATTTTCGTGCTGATGGGCATTATCAGATATTTGCAAGTTACTATGGTAGATTTGAAAAGCGGCAATCCAACAAAAATTTTATTACGCGATCGTTTTATACAGTGTTGTATTGTAGGGTGGGTTGGCTTGTTTATGGTTATTATTTATTTATGAATGGAGGTTAAAATGAATATTTTATTGATTTTGTCAAGTATTTTGCTAAACTCAGCAGCTCAGCTTCTTATACGAAAAGGAATGCTGGCAGTGGGAAAAATAAGTGCTTCCAATGTGTTGCAATCTATCATTCCTATGGTTTCTAACATCTACTTATGGCTAGCAATGCTTTGTTATAGTGTCAGTATTTTTTTATGGATGGCTGTACTATCAAAGGTTGAAACAAGCTATGCCGTTCCGTTTCAAAGCGTTGGCTTTGTGGTTGTAGCGTTAGCAGGATATTTTTTGTTTAATGAAAATGTTAGTTATTTGCGAATTATTGGAATTTTAGTTATTTGTGCGGGTGTATATTTAGTTTCAAGGAGCTAAATTTAATAATATGAAATACTATATCTTCGGTGGAAACGGATTTGTTGGGCGATACTTGGCTAACGAACTTTTGACTTTGAATAAAAAAGTAGTTGTTTGCGACTTGCACGAAAGATTGGACAATACAATAAATAAATTTTGTGAATATTATCAAATAGATATTCGCAACATTAACGATATACAAAAATTACCAATAAAAAACGAAGATATAGTTGTCAATTTAGCAGCAAACCAATACCATACTAAAGTTCCACGCAATAGGAAAGAATATTTTTTCAGTGTAAATACTGTTGGTACAGAAAATATCTTGTCCGTAATTTATAAAAAAGGTTGTCGAAAATTTTTAATGTGCAGTACGGATATGATTTATGGCAAGCCACGTTATTTACCAGTTGATGTTCAACATCCACAAGAACCATTCGGCCCATACGGACAAAGCAAAAAAGCCGCAGAGGAAATTTGTAATAAATATCGTAAAAAGGGAATGAGTATTACAATTATGCGTCCAAGGATGATTAACGGTCCTGGGCGCTTAGGTATCCTTGTAAAATTATTCAAACTAATTGATATGGGATTACCTGTTCCTACAATTGGAAGTGGAAAAAACCATTATCAAATGATTTCTGTATTCGATTGCGTTTCGGCAGTAATTTGTGCATTAGACTATAATTTACCCAACAAAGAATATAATTTAGGTTCAAAAAATTCGCCCGATGTTAGAAAATTATTACAATCAGTTATTGCATCTGCAAAATCAAAATCAGTAGTTATTCCAACACCTGGAATATTAGTAAAACTTGTATTGCGATTTTTTGATTCTATTGGGCTTACTATCATGTACAAAGAGCAATTTATGATTGCAGATGAGGAGTATATACTTGATATTTCTAAAACTGAAAAAGAATTGAATTGGACGCCAAAATTTAACGACGCTGATATGATAAAAGAAGCGTATCGTATTTACAAGAGTTTATCATGAAAAAAGAAACTATAGCTGCTTTTGATTTTGATGGTACGATTACTCGAAAAGATACTTTGATTGAATTCATAAAATTCAGCAAAGGAAATGTTAAATTTTATTTCGCCTTTTTGTTTTTTTCACCATTACTTATAGCGATGAAATTAAAGTTATTACCTAACTGGAAAGTTAAACAGTCAGTATTTTCTTATTTATTTAAAAATACGCCCATTGAAATTTTTAACAAATGGTGTTTTGAATTTTGTGCAATTATTGATAAAATACTATGCCCAAAAACTATAGAAGCTTTAAATTTACATAAAAAACATAATGATAAAATTATAGTAATCAGTGCTTCTATGGAGAATTGGATAAAACCTTGGGCAGATAAAATGGAAATAGATACTGTTTTGGCTACAAAAATTGAAACGGATGAAAATGGATTGATTACCGGAAAATTTTTAACAAAAAATTGCTATGGGCAGGAGAAAGTGAATCGCCTTTTAGAAATGTTTCCAAATAGGAAAGATTACAAACTTATCGCTTATGGAGACAGTCGTGGCGATAAAGAGTTGATAGAGTTTGCTGATAAAGGATTTTATTGTGGTGTTTTGTTGCCATTCATAGACAAAATTAATGAGGAGGAGTAATGCAGCTTTTGTTTAAAAATACCCTAAAAACATGTACTGCTACGTTTCACTATGCGCGAAATTATGGAGCTTTTTTGCAATCTTATGCCTTGCAACAATTTTTAGGGAAATCTAATCGCATACTTGACTTTGCTCCTGTATACAATTCTTATGGTCTTGTTGGTAAAAAAGCACGGCAGAAATTGCCTTTTTTTTGGCGATTAGTTGCTTTGTGGCGTTATTTTCGGCATTATTATTTGCGAAAAATATCTTTTAATGAATTTAGTATGCTTAACCTTACCAATAAATATTCTTCGACAAAGGCAATTGTGGAAGATTCTCCACAAGCCAATGTTTATATAACTGGCTCTGATCAAGTATGGAATCAAGAATTTATAACTTTCAGTGAAGACATTTATTTTCTTGCATTCGGAGCTTCGAATGCGAAAAGAATTGCATATGCAGCAAGTATGGGTATGGAAAGATGGTCTTCTGATTTCACTCAGCAAATTTTACCGCATATTAGAAAATTTACAGCTATAAGTGTTCGAGAAGATTCTTCTATACCGTTTTTGAAATCAATAGGCATAGAAAATGCTGTTGTGACTTGCGATCCAACTCTGCTATGGACTGCTGATTTTTATAAATCTCATTTTCCTTGGGAGGCAAATAAACTTTCCGATTACACATTTATATATTGGCTTCACGGAAAAATACCAACTGTACTAAAAGAGTATAAAAAGAAAAAAGATGTTATTACGCTCATTCAAAAAAACTCTAGATGTTATCTTTCTGTTTCTATTGCTCAGTGGTTGCATTATATTGATACAGCTAATTCTGTGATAACAAATTCATTTCATGGTACTATTTTTTCCATTTTATTTCATAAGCCATTCGTTGTTTTTCCAAAAATAGACGATAATCAAAGCGATAGAATAACTTCATTGCTAAAAAAAATGAGGTTGGAATGTCGTTTCTTAAACGGAAACGAAACAAAAGAAGAAATCGAAAAAAAACTTTATCGTCCTATTGATTGGGAACAAGTGGATAAAATTTTGGAAGAATGGCGAACTTATTCGGAGAATTGGCTGAGGGAGGCTTTGAATGATAAGTGATTTTAAGAATTGCTTTGGCTGCCGTGCTTGCGAACAAAAATGCAATAAAAATGCTATAACCATGCAAAGTAACTCAGAGGGCTTTTTATATCCAAGCATAGACGAATCTTTGTGCAACAAATGTGGATTATGCGAAAAAATTTGCCCGGCAATTGAGCAAGGGAGCGAAAGAATGCCGTTAAAGGTCTACGCTGCTAAAAATCCTAATGAAGAAATTCGCCAACAAAGCTCTTCTGGGGGTATATTTACTTTACTTGCGGAACATATAATAAACAAAGGTGGCGTTGTTTATGGTGCAAAGTTTAACGAAAATTGGGAAGTAGTACATGATTATGCAGAAACAACAGAGGGTTTAGCTGCATTTCGTGGTTCAAAATATGTTCAAAGCAATATTGGAGATACATATAAAACGGCAAAAGATTTTTTGCAAACAGGGCGAGATGTTCTTTTTAGTGGAACGCCGTGTCAAATAGCTGGACTAAAAGCATTTTTGCAAAAAGATTACGATAATCTAATAACTGTTGATTTTGTGTGCCATGGTGTTCCAAGCCCACTTGTTTGGAAGAAATATTTGAATGAGCTTATTGACAATGTACATCATATTTCAAGTATCAAGTTTCGTGACAAAAGTATAGGATGGAAAATTTTCTGTTTCGCAGTACACTTTTCACCAAGTGCTGACAAAAATAATCTTCAGATTATTGAACCATTGAATATAAATACTTACATGAAAGGTTTTCTACGTGATTTATATTTGCGTCCGTCATGTCATAATTGCCCAGCAAAAAAACTCAAAAGTGGCAGTGATATAACCATTGCTGATTATTGGGGAATACAGAAGGTTTTGCCAGAATTTGACGATGATAAAGGAGTAAGTTTGGTAATGATAAACACAGAAAGAGGTAAGAAAATTTACGACTTGCTTAATAAAGACGATAAGGAAACAGCTTACTATGATGCATGTGCTGGCAATTCTACGATTGAAAAATCGGTTCTGATGCCGAAAAAACGGGCTGTGTTTTTTGAAAGATGGCAAAAGGAATCAATAATTCCGCTAATAAACAAATTAGCGACAGATTCTTTTGTTCGCAGAGTGTTAAGAAAAACAAAAAAAATGCTACGTCACAGTATCTTTTTTAAGCTTTTTTTACTTATGCGTAATATTTTATGCACAGTAAAGCCAAAAGGAACAAAGCTTAAGCCATAAAGAAATTTTGTTTTTTTAGGTATTGATAAATTTTCAGCAACCATTTGTTTGTAAATATTCCTCATATTTTCAGTTTTCCCAAAGGAAAAACTTGTCATAAAAAATAAAATGCTGAACTTACTTTTTACTTTATATGTAAAAAGCTTTTTTTCTTTTGTAGACATACTTTTTATATTATTTACTGTATTAATAACTGTATTAAAATATGTTTTATATTTACTCATTTCCTTTTCATAACTAAGTTTTTTGCGAGAATGTGAATTAGAATGGTCTAAAATATTATATAAATATTTATCAATAGTAATACATTTGTGATTATATAAAATCGGCAGCAAAATCTGCCAATTTTGACCGGCTTCTTTTTCAGAATATATAGTACGCTCTTCTATTTCATTAAAAAATATGTGCGTTTTTATCATATAGTTGCCAGCACCCCAAAAGAATTTTTTTTGATTTAATAAACAATCTTCAAATAAATATTGTTTTTCATTATATACAGTCTTATGACTAATATTGAAAGTTTTTTCACTTATACTAAAAGACAAGCATCTAACACAACTTACATCGCCTGCTGTATTATTAAGCGTCATAGCTAAAATTTCAATTGAATTTGGCTCCGCATACCAATCATCCGCATCAGGCCATATTAAATAATCGCCGTTTACAAGCTTTAGCCCGTTGTTTATAGCCGCTGACTGCCCTTGATTATTTTGATACATGTAATGAAAAGAATAGCCTTTTTCTTTAAACTTTTCAAAATAGCCTTCAATAATTTGCTTGGTATTGTCTGTTGAACCATCATCAATAACAAACATTTCAATATTATTATAAGTTTGCTGTAAAATAGAATCAAGCAAACGGTGTATTAAATGCCCGTTATTATAGGTTGGCGTTATAACGCTTATTAGTTTTTGCATTTCATTAATATAGAAATTTTACGTAAAATAAAATCTTTTACTTCTCTTTCTGCTCCTAAAAAATAAGTAGAAACCGGTATAATTATCAATGAAGCCAAAGTTATTATAAAAAGGCGTAAAAATCCGCTACTCATAAAATAAACGGAAAGAATTGGTATAACAGATGATACAATAGTGATAGTTATACACGGCATAACAACAGTTTTAAGAAAATATTTAATAGAAAACTCATTTACATGATAGCGCAAAGCTATAAGATTTGACGTTGCCCCAAAAATAACAAAAATTGCATTCAAAATAAATGGAACTATAGGAGGATATCCCATTTTAAATAAAAAATATGTAATTGGAATAACGGAAAGATATATAGAGCCATTTAACAAGCTGGGTATTTTTATTTTTCCTGCCGCATGTAAACCGGAAACTAAAGCGTTGGAAAAACTTGCAAACATAACGAATAATAGTGTAATTTTGCAAAAATCAACAGTGTAATTCGGCACCTTTGTTAGCCAAATGGATAATATAAATTCCATTTCCAAATACAGTGGTAAATTTATTGCGAGCAATAGCAAAAAACCATATTTAGCCGCATAACGAATATATTTTGACATAATTTCTTTATTGTTATTGGCATAACAAATGGTAATTTGAGGGCGAAAAGCTGTTAATAAATTATTAGCAAAACTACCTACTATTGATTGCATCTGATTAGCAAAACCGCTAGCGGCATTAAGAACAGGACCGAAAAAAAGATTCAATAATATATTTATACCTTGCATTCTCATAACAACGCTTAAATTGCCATATAAGTCCAACCCGGAGTAAGACAATAAAGGCTTAATAAATTCTGATTTTGTACATAACCCTGACTTGCTTTCCTTAAAATTTCTTATACAATATGACTTATAGCAAATATTAATAATTATGCTAATGCACAATAATAAAATTCCATAGACAAGCAATTTATCATACATTATAATTGGCAGTAAACAAACTGCTAATAATTTTAAAACAGCATTTATAATTTCATATTTAGCAAAAATATTCATATGCTCATGAGCCATAATTGCTGCAATATAAGGCATTTGCCTTAATTGCAATACAAAACTAACAATAGCAATTTGGTAAATGATAATCGCTATATTGACTCTATCGGGAGGTATTACCAGCTTGTGCAATAAAAACCATAATCCTATTGTTTCTCCAATTAAAATAACAATTACGCTTACAATAAGATTAATAGTTCGTGCTGCTTCAAAAATATTCTTTAATCGGTTGGTGTTTCCGCTTCCCAGTTCATAAGCCATAAATCTGCTCATTGCTGTGCTCAAAGTGCCATTTAAAAAGCCTAGCATCGCAACCATGCCAAAAATTACATTATAAATACCGTAATCTTCAACACCCAAAGTTTCCAGTACAATCCGTACAGTATAGAGACTCACAAGCATAACCAGAATTTGCCGGAAGTAAAGGGCAAGGGTATTCTTCGCTATGCGTTTATTGTTTTCGGATGGAGTCATTTTGTTGGTATAGTACAATGCAGAAGAAAAAACATGTGTCTAATTTAAGCCGAAATTAAACTTTCGAATAGAGTCATAATAGCTTCTTTGCTTATGTCTTGATAACGAAAAGTGTGTATTAAGTTTCCTAAATTCAATTGCCCAATCCTTCCTTTTCCATTTATTCTACGCATACTATTTATGGTTCTACAAAGAAGCCTAACGGCTATCATTGAATTTACTTTATTTATTTGCTTCGCTTTTGCGTTCGGTGGTGGTATTTCAACAAATGGTTGGAGTTTTATAATCCAAAAGCAATATAGTGCAGCTTCGTTCCATTCAGACATATTTATTCCATGGAACACATGAAAATACACTCTTCTGCGCTCTACCAAATCTACTATATTCAATATGCAATCGTTTGAAACTGATAGCCTATTTCTTGGTATCTCTGAATCATTTTCCCATATCCACCCCTTCAATTTTTCAACTTTCCTTTCTACAGTATCTTGCGGAAGTCTTCCGAATTTCGGATAGTCTTTCGTGGAGCATGATTCTACCATTTAATACCTGCATTTGCGAACATTTCCTTCGTTGCTTCTCGGCTTTCTTTATCTTCCACCAGCCAATCAAAAAAATCTTGCTCTTCTGGCCTTACTCTTGAATTTTCAAGCACAGAAGGCTTTGCGTTTGCGTATCTTTCATACGCCTCTGAAATATCCCAATCCATAAGAACCTCATCAATGTTGTTTCGCAATTCAAATATAGAAAATCTAAAACGGCATTTTCAGCTCGTGTGGTTATCTAACAGTTCGTCTAAGCCTCCGCTGGCGGCTTATTGTCCTCGCATCCTGTTAACCAAAGCCCGAACAGCTTGAAAGAAAAAATTTTTTTCACTCTTGCTCATTCCAATGAACGGAATCACAATCAAGCTAATAAAGAAAAAGCACACTGTACTAAAAAATAATGCTGACCATTCTCATTCTGCGCCAACACCTCACGGCTTGTGTAAAGCCCCACCCCCAACGTTAAAATGCTACGGAAGTACAGAAACAACGTGTTCTTTGCTATGCGTTTATTGTTTTCGGAGGGGGTCATGTTAACACACCTGCCCATGGAATCTAGCTATTATCATAAGATACATATTGATTGAATTTCATCTTGGTAAAGATAGAAAATTTCTAAATTCCTTTAATGCCTAAAATTCCACAAACTCATAGCTTCTCTGAATTGACAAATAAGATAAATCAAAATCACTGACAACTAAAGGTTTGAAAAATATTGCTGCTGCCGAATTATCGCGATTCAGGCAGTTTTATATTGCATATCCTCAGATCTTTGGGACGCTGTCCCAAGAATCTTTACATTTGCCTGAGCAA
>JAITUM010000276.1 GCA_031286305.1 Candidatus Fibrimonadaceae bacterium
AATAGCGAGGTTGAGCAGCCAAGTGAGCATTGGAAAACAAGAGAAGGAGGCTCAGGAGGGCAGCAAAATATTCAGCAACAATTAATGGAATTCACATTAATTATGCAAGATTTTAAATAACGGGGAGAAAACTAAAGAATAGAGGTTAGTAAATGAAAAACCTCTTAATTCTTATTGTGTCGTTTGTTTTCCTTTTTGCAGTAGGTGTGCATAAGAACAACGAATTTCCGCTTCCACTTCTTCAAAATCGCTTTGCAAAAGATGTTCTTCAATTTTTTCGAGAAACGCTTTGGTTTCGTGAGTCCAAGACATTTCTTTTAAATTATCAAGCGCAGCATTGGCAGCTTTAATATTATAATTTTCACAGGCTTTGCTAATTATTCTCAACTGCTCGTGTAAATAGTCTGTGTTCTCATCGCGGTCTGCTACAGTCTCTTTTTCTCTTGCCTCTATCTCGCTAACAATTGAATGCAATGCGTCAATCAACCCTTGTGTTTGTGCTTTGATTGCGTTCTTATCATGTTTTTTACCGGCCATTTCCAATATGGCTGCCAATTTAGAGACTTCAGTTTTATAAATATTGGAAAGAGCACTTTTTATGCCATGAGCTTTAATGGAAAACAAGTGCAAATCATCGTCTGAAATACTATCTATATTTTTCAATGTAAGCTCAAAAAACGGCAATACTTTTTTAGCATCTCTGACAAATGTTGAAAATAACACAGTGTCTGATTTATGTGATTTTGAAAGAACCTTGGGAGATTTTTTGTCGCGAATAAACCTGTTAAGTTCGGAATTTAATAGAGCGGTATCTATAGGCTTGGAAATAAATCCATCAAAACCATTTTCTAAAAACATCTCTGCTTGCCCAACAATAGCATTTGCAGTCAAAGCAATAATAGGATGCTTGTAGCCCTGTTCGCGTATTTTTTTTGTAGTTTCAATGCCATCCATTTTTGGCATCATGTGATCCATAAGCACAATATCATAAACTTTGCCGCTTTCAATTTTCTCAATAGCTTCAAAACCATTTGTAGCTAAATCAACGGATAAATCATAAGATTCTAAAAGATTTTTAGCTACATATAAATTAGATTCCACATCGTCAACAACCAAAACTTTGCCATAGGGCATTGGCTCGCGAACAATCTTTATTTTTTCTATTTCTGAAATATTACTCACAGAAAATTTCTGCAAATTTTCCACAAGCTCTTTGCCTAAAACATCGGTTCCAACTTTTTTTTGCGGCAAACGAATTGTGAATACAGAACCTTTGCCCGGCTCGCTTTCAACAGAGATACTGCCTTCCATAAGGCTTACCAAGCCTTGTGTAATGTTCATGCCCAGCCCTGTGCCCTCTATTTTATTAGAGTCGATTAAATTAAAGCGAGAATACTCATCAAATATTTTGCGTATCTGCTCTTTTGTCATGCCATAACCGGTATCGCTAATGCGGAAAACAAGTGTCACCTCAAAATTTTCTTCTGCAGAAACAGACATGGAAACTTCGCCGCTATCTGTATATTTAAACGCATTTGAAAGAACATTGTTCAGCACTTGTTTTATTCTAAGTTCATCTCCAAAAAGAATAGCTGGAATATTTTCATCCACATTGAGTTTGAATTCAATCGGTTTGCTTTCTATTCGCATCATATTCAACAACGTGGTATCGCTAATCAAGCTCGCAATATCATATTCAATCGGTATTATTTCCAATTTTTTAGCTTCTATTTTAGACAAATCAAGCAGATCGTTGATAATGCGAAGCAAAGAATCACCCGAATTATAAATTATGCCCAAGCTTTCCTTTGTGTTTTGCGAAAGCGTTTCGTTTTGCAATTGAATTTCGGTAATGCCAAGTATTGCATTCATGGGGGTTCGAATTTCGTGGCTTATAGTTGTTAAAAGCTCGCTCTTTGCTTTGTTCGCAGCGTTTGCCCGTACAAGCGTCTGTTCCAATCTTTGGCTTTGCTTCGCAATAAGTTTTCCTTTATTAATAATAATAACCATCAAAATTGCTATAACTAAAAGAACCACCAAGAGCACAGCTGCGAATACGGTTAAATAAGTAACACGTGTCTGCGCAAGGACTTTTGAATAGTCATAGGAACGGCTCATCCAGTCATATGAAATTTTATCAATATCTATATATAAAATGGATTTGTCAATAATTGAACTCAGTATTTTCTCATTTTTATTAAGTCCAAAGAATATATCGTTAAGAACGGGGAAAGTATAATTAGCTTTATAGTTTGGTTTTTCGCGATAATTTTTTTGATAATAAAGAATATATCCGAGATTAAAAAACAGATCTGCTTCGCCTTTCTCAAGTGCATCCAACGCTTCGTCTTGAGAATTGTAAAGCTTGATGTTAGAATTATTCGGAAACCATTGTTTATACAATTGATGGGTAGCGCACCAATCTACAATCGCCACAGTCTTTTGTCCAATTCGGTATAACTCAAGGCTAGGAAACTCTGCTTTTGAAATAAATACATAAGGCGTTGAAAAGTACGGTATTTTTGGCCATATAAAATGTTCTTTTCGTTCTTCGGTGACTATCAAATCTGAAATCAGTGCTGCTT
>JAITUM010000002.1 GCA_031286305.1 Candidatus Fibrimonadaceae bacterium
GAGCTTGCACACCCTAAAGGCATCAGCAAGGACATTCACCCTGAATACTACCTTATTTTGCCCAAGAAATTCGACGAAAAGATACGAAGCCAGTTTGACCAATGGATTTACACTTTGAAAAAGTCAGTTGTCAGGAGCGATTTTGATGCTCCCGGTCTTAAGGAGGCTGGCAAGCGTTTGGATATGCTCAAGATGACAGATGTTGAACGCAAATCTTATCTGCGGCATTTGGAGAACATAAGGGATGTCAACTGCTCTATGGATACTTATTTTGCTAAGGGTTTGGTAGAGGGTGAGGCTCGGGGCGAGGCTAGTGCGAAGCTTGAGCTTGCTAAGAAGATGAAAGCGAAAGGTATGCCTTCCGAAGTGATTTATGAGATGACCGGTTTGTCTGAGAAAGATTTTATTTTGAAAGACAGCGGCAAGCCTGCGTGGAAGACTAAGAAGAAGCGGGCAACAAGTTGAAATGAGGCTGCGAACTAGGGGGGTGTGACTTTTATAAGCGAAGCTTTTATGGAGCCTATTGCGATTTTACTTTCCATAAGCAACGGAAGTCGCTTATCATCATCTGTGAGCCAAATTAACAACCTGCCTTTTGCTTTAAATAAACCATCGCCTTGTATAATCGGTTCTACAACTAGACTGCTTTTTTTTCCAAGCGCAGTGTTTATGGTTTCTCTGCGATGGCATATAACCTTCATTTTATATTTTTTTTTGCCACTAATAGCATTGAAAGAAAGTGTGTCGCCCGGTTTTAAATCGAAGGTTCTAATCAAATAAAATGCGGACAGTATGCAACGTTCATCGCCTTCTAAAGTGAGAGTAGTGTCTATTGCGTGTGTGCGTTTGGCTTTGGAAAAAGCTGTGTCTTTTATGCTGGCTGTTTTATTTTCAAAATCATAAATAGTAAAGGCATTTCTTCTATAAGAACCTTCGCTGATTTTTTGGTTAAAGATTTTTGGAAGCAAATTATTTGCGCTGACCGTTGATCTTACCGTGTCATCAACGTGGTAGAAAAAAAGAACTTCGCTCCAGGCTCTTGAAATTATTTCCAATTCATTTGCATTTTTTGTCTCCCTAACAAGCATCCTTGCATTGCCGGCAGTAACAGGACCATAGCTTATTTTATAATCTAATGTTTCACCAACAAAAAAATGAGTGGAATGCGAAATGGAAAAAAGTAAAAAAATGATGGCAAAAAGAATTTTCATAAAATGCTCTCCACCAGCCTTTCCAATGCATCTGCACATGCGCTTGCATATTCGCTTGCTTTCCCCTTTGCCTGCCACGCATAACTAAGCCCGCTTGAACTGTTTAGAACATGAATATTCTTTTTAAAACCGCCCTCACTGAGTGCTCTCATAACGGTTTTTGCATCACCGCCTTGCCCACCCGGAACGCCCGGTATGGAAACGCCGGGGATTAAAAAAGGAATTTCTTTTTTTTGCCCGGAAATAAAATTTGCTATTTCTGTTAATTCATGGGGGCTCGTTGCGCCAACAACTGCGCCAACACTACCATTATCCCATTCGAGAATTTTTTGAGCTACCGCTCTAACATTTTCCGTGCTTTGAAAATCTGCAGCACCTTTGTTTGAAGTTCTCAGCAAAACATAAATTCCATTTTTTTCCCTTAAAAAAGGTTTAACGGAATCACTACCCATCCAAGGGCTAACAGTCACGGCATCTGCACCATAAACATCAAAGGCGGCTTTTGAATATGCCTCGCTTGTTTTTCCAATATCTCCGCGCTTTGCATCTAGGATCACCGGTATTCCTTCTCTGCGGTATGTAGCGATAATTTCAGCCAAAACCTGCATGGCCTCTAGGCTTACGCATTCATAATATGCGCTATTTGGCTTCACAATAGCAGGTTTTATATTTCGTTTTAAAAATTCTTCTAAAATATCAAAGTAAAATTTGCGAATTTTATCTTCCGGCGTGCCTGCTTCTGCAGGAATTAACGAAAGAACCGGGTCTAAACCAAAGCAGACTGGGTTTTTGCAAGCCTCTATGCGAGATTCTAAAATAGCGGTAAATGACGTTTCTGGGTATAGTTTCACTGATTAAACTCCACCTCGCTCAAACCTAGAGTTTTGCATATAACTTCTGTGGGCACCCCTTCAACTTTCATTCTTTTTGCAGTTTCAATTACCATGGACTTAGCTTGCTTGGTAAACTCGCCTTCTTCTTTTACTTCGCTTTTTCCTTCACTTATATCCAGTTCTTCTTCAATGTTGAAAACCGCATCTTTTTCAATAATCATACGCGCAACAAGACCTTCTGCTTTTTCTAAACAACTATTTGGAAAAGGACCAACGCGAAGTAAGGTTTCGTCAGTATAACTGGCGTTTCTAGTGCCAAGCGAAAAATAGAAAAGTATGTCAAAACGACTATAATACCTGTCTTTACACAAAGATATCAGCAAAACTCTTTCCAAGCTTATAAAATCCTTGAAGATTACGCCATTCATAGAAAAGCGATTCGCAGACGTAGTTACAATTATCGACATACACCGTTCCCTCTTTGACACGTTACATGGTTATAATATAGTAAATAACGCTAGCTCGCTCACTATTTCGTAATTTTTTCCGTTTTTAGATAAAAAATGCCATTCATTGCCTATGGCTAGAACAATATGCAAGGGGCGCACAATTCGCAAATATTTGTTCACTTGCGCTTCCAAGCTTTGTAAATCCGTTTTTCCGGCCTTGCACTCCGCTAAAAGCCAGGGTTCCGTTAAATCCATGCTGTTTGGATTTGCAACTATAATGTCTAGGCGACCTTTTTCGCCCGGAACAAGCTGCGAAAGCGCAAATTCGGTTCTTATCAAAGATTCCGGCACCTTCAACTTTTCAATTAACCAGTTGACCAAGGTTTGTCTAACCGCTTCTTCCGGAGTCAGTGCTACCGGCTTTTCCCTTGTTTTATCGTAAAGCATTGAGTTTCAATTTAGTAAATTCCCCTCATGACCCCTTTTGCTCTTTTGCGCATAGCCTTTAAAGCTTTGCTTAGAAACAGAACGAGAACATTTCTCTCTGTGCTTGGCATAGTTATTGGCGTTGCAGCGGTTATAACAATGGTAGCCATAGGTGAAGGCAGTAAGCAGTCCATAAAAGAGCAAATTGGGAGCTTGGGAGCAAATGTGGTTATGATTTTCCCAAATCACCGCTCAGTGGGTGGCGTACGAACGGAAGGGGCAACTTCTGTGCGCTTGGTTGAGAGTAACATTCACGCTCTGCGAAGAAATTCCGAATATTTAGTTGCACTCACGCCTATAGTTTCCAGCAGGGCACAGGCTGTGGCTGTGGGTGGAAACTGGCCAAGCACAATAACCGGCGTTTGGCCGGACTATCTGCAAATTCGCGGCTACGAAATAGAAGACGGTGTTATGTTTGAGGGCGAAGCTAACATGTCTAAGGTTTGTGTTATAGGGAAAACCGTTGCAGACAATCTCTTTCCCGGAATGGACCCAATTGGGCAAACAATACGATTCAGAAATATTCCTTTCAAAGTTATAGGCACATTAAAAAGCAAGGGAGCTGCGGGTTTTGGGCAAGATCAGGACGATGTTATTTTAGCACCGTTTTCCGCTGTTCAAAGGCGTGTTTTGGCAACGACAAATATTCAAAGCATTTATGCGGCAGCAGTAGATGAACATCGAGTTTTCCTTGCGGTAGAAGAAGCAAATGTTATTATGAGCGAAGAACACAAGCTTCCTTTGGACAATGATTCTTTTCGCATTCAAACGCAGCAAGAAATTTTGGATATGGTTTCCAGCACGGCAAATCTTTTAACTGTGGTTTTAACCGCCATTGCAGGCATAAGCCTTTTGGTGGGTGGAATTGGAATTATGAATATAATGTATGTTTCGGTAACCGAGCGTACCCGTGAGATAGGTCTTAGAATGGCGATAGGGGCGCGAGGTTTTGATATTTTGATGCAGTTTTTGTTTGAAGCGGTTCTTATAAGTTTAACCGGAGGTTTTATAGGAATTGTGTTCGGAGCTTGCTCTTCTTATGCGGTTAAGCTTTTTGCCAACTGGCCTATTAGCATCACGGTAACCAGCATTATAATCAGTTTTTCGGTTTGTTTTGCAACTGGAGTTTTCTTTGGCTGGTACCCTGCACGCAAAGCTGCAAGGTTAGACCCCATAGATGCGCTGAGATATGAGTAATCGCTTTTTAATTAACACTTACTATATCCGCACTTTGGATCTGAGCATTTTTCGCAGCCTTCGCTAAAAGACAAAATCCCTTTGCACTCCGGGCACTTGGCCTTGTAAAGACCAGCAGAAGCAGAAGCTGCTTCAATCAATGGCTTGGGCGGTGCTTTCTGTGCCTCTATTGTAACTATCTCTTGCTCAAAACTCTTTAACGCAGGCAAATTATCAAAGTTGATTTTGCCTGTTAAAATATCGGTTAACCCGTAAGTGAGCTTTGCCAAATAATAACGATGCAAACTCTTTCCAAGGGCATCTGCCAAACTTCTAACCTTACCGTCTTTAGAAGGAATTACCATGTGGCTCCCTATACCTTCCAACTGCTCAATTATATCTTCCAAAGAACCACCAATGCGCAAATAAAGGCTAACCATACGGCTAATCGCTTCCAAATCGGAAGACACAACATCGCCGGCCTTGCCAAGCTGTGCAAAAATTTCCATTTCCCTTCCGGTAACGGGATCCACAGTAACAGCTATATGCATATGCCCAAATGGCGTTTTTTGCCTCATGCGGATTGCAGGCAACATGGGTGGAGTCTTTATGGGTTTGCGAATTTTAAATTCGCTTGGGCTACGGCGTTTTTCTTCGCTAGGCGCAGAATCCGTTTTTGAAGAAAGCGCCATGGGCTGATTTTCACGGCAACCATCTCTATAAACCGTAACACCCTTGCACTTTAGCTCCCAAGCTTGCATATAAATTTTTTCAACATCTTCAGGAGTGGCATCGTGGGGCAAATTTATTGTTTTTGAAATTGAACTATCGCAATTTTTTTGGAACGCAGCCTGCATTTTAACATGCCAGTCCGGAGTAATATCGTGAGAACAAACAAAAACTTTGCGAATTTCTTCGGGAACCTCCTCAATACCAGCCAAAGTTCCTTTTTCAGCAATCTGCTCCATTAACTCTTCGCTGTAAAAACCTTGCTCTTTTGCAAGAGCTTCAAACACAGGATTTATTTCTACAAGCCTTTCTCCATCCAACACATTGCGGAAAAACGCAAGGCTGAACATAGGCTCAATACCGCCCGAGCAGTTCGCTAAAATGGAAACCGTGCCTGTTGGAGCAACGGTTGTGGTTGCCGCATTCCTCATTGGGCGTTTTTGAACCGTGTCCCAAACCGAACCTTCCCAGTTTGGGAATTTGCCGCGTTCCATTGCCAAAACCTCAGACGCATTGTGCGATTCTTCGTTGAGCACCTGCATAATTCGCTCGCCAATGGATATTCCTTGGTCGCTATCATAAGGAATTCCCTGTTTGTAAAGAGCATCTGCAAAACCCATAACACCAAGACCTATTTTTCGATTCCCTTTGCACATTTTGCCTATTTCTTCTATAGTGTATTGATTCACATCAATAATATTGTCTAAAAAGCGTGTTGCCAAATGAACAGTTTCAACAAGAGCCTCGCGCCAAATCTCAACCTTGCCGTCTTCGTCTTTTTCTATAAAAGCCGAGAGATTTATAGAACCCAAATTACAAGCCTCGTATGGTAGCAAGGGTTGCTCGCCGCATGGGTTAGTTGCCTCAATTTCTCCCACGTTGGGAGTTGGATTTGCTTTATTTATTGTGTCTATGAATATCAAACCCGGTTCGCCTGTTTTATGGGCGCAATCCACTATAACTCTGAAAATTTCGCGTTTTGTCCAAACTTCAGGGCGCTCTTTTTCGGGCAGAGCATAGTAATCATCCAAAACAAACAGCTTGGCAAGGTCATATTTGCCCGGTATCAGCTGTTTTGGAACCACATAACCTTTTTTGGTGCGCGGATTAACAACCTCGTGCGCGCTGTCCGGGTTTTCTTTGTAGCCTTGCATCCAAGCATCCGGAATTTTTACGGAAATATTGAAGTTTGTAAAGGCTTTTAGGTCTTGTTTGGCGAAAATGAAGGTTACTATATCAGGATGAGTGATGCTCATCATGCCCATATTCGCGCCACGCCTAAAGGCTCCCTGCTGAATGGCGTTTGTGGCCTCGGAAAGCACTTTCCAAAAACTGATGGGGCCGCTGGTTGTGCCTCCGCTGGATTTTATGTAATCACCTGTGGGGCGCAGCCTGTCAAAAGAAAATCCTGTTCCACCGCCCGCTTTTTGGATAAGGGCAGTAGACTTAACGGTACTGAAAATACCGTCAATAGAGTCTTCTATTGGCAAAACAAAACAAGCGGAAAGCATTCCGTCTGCATTGCGACCTGCGTTCATAAGGGTGGGGCTATTCGGCAAAAAACGGCCGCTTACCATTAAATCGTAGAATTTTTCGGTATATTCTTCTACTACCGCCGGATCGTCGCTATAATTGGCCTCTACAGAAGCCACCGCTTTTGCGACTCTTAAAAACAAATCTTCCGGTTTTTCAGTGCATTCGCCCTTTTCATTTTTATGTAAATAGCGACTTTCCAGCACTTTAATGGCGTTTGGGGTAAGGTTCAAAGACTGCATTTTTATTCAACTCCTACTAAATATTGTGTAATGACAAAAACTAGACACTAAATATAGTATTTTTTTTGAACTTTGTCAAGGAAAAAGTTTTTTTTATGATTTTTTTTTTATTGCCGTTTTTTTTACTAAATTTCCCGTATGTCTTGGTGGAACACACTCCCGCAACGTTTAGACCCTACAGCTATTACTATCATGGGATTTGAAGTAAGATGGTATGGTCTCATGTACTTGGTAGCTTTCTTTTTGGGTTACCATTTGGTTTGGCACTTTGTGAACAAATACAAGGTAATGCCAATGAAAAAGGAACAACTTGAAAGCGTTGTGACTTGGCTAATAGCAGGCGTTTTGCTCGGAGCGAGGCTTGGTTATGTATTTTTTTATGAATTTGGCTATTATATAAAACATCCCTTGGAAATAATTTTGCCGTTCAGCTTTAAAGGCGGGTTTCATTTTACAGGAATTTCCGGAATGAGCTACCATGGCGGGCTTATAGGAGCTTTTTTGCTTACCTCATATGCAATAAAAAAACAAAAACTGGACTATTGGAAAAGCGTTAATATCCTCTTTCTCTTTGTGCCCCTAGTCTATACTTTTGGCCGGCTTGGGAATTTTATAAACGGCGAGCTTTACGGCACAACTACACAGTCTGCAATTGGAATGCTATTCCCTCTTGCAAAAGACAATCCGTCCGTTCTCAGGCATCCGAGTCAACTTTATGAAATGTGTTTTGAAGGCTTTATTCTCTTTGGATTTCTTTATGTTTTATGGAAAATTTTCCCAAAAATCAGAGACCATATTATGGCTCTTTATTTAATTGGTTATGGCGTGGCAAGATATTTCATTGAATTTTTCAGAGAGCCTACCCATGCGGATATTTTATGGATGACCCGCGGTCAAGCACTATGCGCCGTAATGATTTTAAGCGGCATTGCGTTGTGGGCATGGAGAGCATATTTACTATATTCCTCCTATGCAAGAAGAGCACGATGAATATAAAGAGCTAAATGAAAAGCCGGACGAAGAACAAAATCTTGGCAAAAAGAAGCTGCTGTGGATCCTTATCTTTGGAATTCCTGTAATTCTGGGTCTTGTGGCTGTTAAAATTATTTGGGGCAGTTTAAGCCCAACGCTGCCGTCATTTGAAAAGCTAGAAACCATAGAGCCTCGCCTAATAACTAAAATTTATGACAAAGATTCCGCTTTAGTACATGAGTTCTATGTTGAAAAACGAATATGGACGCCCATTGACAGCATTCCGGTCATGATGAGAAACGCTGTTATAGCAACAGAAGATCGTAAATTTTGGAATCATTGGGGCATGAATGTGCTTGCTATTCCAAGTGCGGTTATAGAGAGTTTTAAAACAGGCAATAGAATGCGCGGTGCAAGCTCGCTAACGCAGCAGCTGGCAAAACTGCTTTTTTTAACGCCGGAACGTTCTGAAACTCGTAAAATACGCGAAGCAATGACAGCCAAAAAAAAAAAAAAAACTTACACAAAAGAAGAAATTCTTGAATTTTACATGAATGAAGTTTATTTGGGAGGTGGAAATTATGGTTTCCAGTCTGCAGGGCAATTTTATTTTGGCCGCCCACTGGATAGCTTAACCGTTCCGGAAATGGCTGTGCTTGCAGGAATGCTGCAACGTCCGGAAGCTTACCGCCCGGACCGCAGACCGGAACTGGCCACTTCCCGCAGAAATACGGTCCTGTTTGCCATGATGGACGCCGGTTATATTTCACGAGAAGAATATGAGGTGTATACCAAAGCTCCTTTAAAAACCGAAGAACAGAAAACAACAACAATAGCCCCATATTATATGGAAGAAATTCGCAAATATCTGGAAAAAAAATATGGCGAGAGTTCATTGTATTCGGATGGCATCTCCGTTTATAGCACCATAGACCAAAAGGCTCAGGAGATAGTTGAGAAAGCAGCCTTGGAACATTTGGTAAAAGTGGACAGAAGGCTTCGCCTGCGGGCTATTCACAGATTAGGACTTTCAAGAAGATATAACATGCCTGTTGACACAGTGCTAAAATATTTTGATTCTGTTTACACGGATTTTTCAGCGAATTATTTGGCTAAAGATACCGCCGCAAGAAAAACTTTTCCTGATAGTGTAAGATATAATCAAGCGCAGGTAGGTGTTATTTTGATAGAGAATGAAACCGGTGCGGTAAGAGCTATGGTTGGAGGGAAGGATTTTAATGAGAGCAAATGGAACCGCGCTGTGCAAACATTGAGGCAACCGGGCTCATCGTTTAAGCCCTTTGTTTATGCAACCGCTATGGATAACGGAGCCTCACCCTGCGACTCTGTGAACGATGCGCCCATAACAATCCCTGACCCCCAAGATACCTCAAAATTTTGGCGACCCGGAAATTATTCAAAAGAGTTTAAGGGAATGATGAGCTACCGTAGAGCTTTGGCACTTTCGCAAAATTTGCCGGCAATTCAAGTGGGCATGAAATACGGATTAAAAAATGTTGTGGAATATTCACGTAAGTTTGGGGTGAGAAGGGCGCCTTTGCAAGCTGTGCCTAGCCTTGCTCTTGGCTCGGTTGGCGCAACGCTTATGGAAATGACAAGTGCTTATACGGTTTTTCCAAATGGCGGCAACCGCATTGAACCTTATTATATAGAGTCTATAGTCGGCAAAAATGGCGAGGCCATAGAAAGGCATTATAAAATTGAACATGAGGTTTTGAAAAGACCTGCCGCATATTTGATGGTCACAATGCTGCAAGCTGTGAATACAGGCGGAACGGCAGCAAGAATTTGGGCAAGTGGTTTTCATCATCCTAGCGGTGGAAAAACCGGCACCACAAATGATTACACGGATGCGTGGTACATAGGTTTCACAAGGCAATATACCATGGGTGTGTGGATTGGAACAGATGCCTTTCTCCCAATGGGGCATGGACACACAGGCACGGAAGCTGCTTTGCCAATATGGCTCAATTCAATGCCGGAACTCCACAAAGATTTGCCTAGATTGCAATTCTCTGTGCCCGGTGGATTGGTTTCTAAAAATATTTGCAATTTTACGGGAAAGGTTAAAGGTCCATATTGTAGCCTTAGCACAAGCTGTCTTTACACTGCAGGAAATGCGGTGAGTGAAGTATGCGATGGAAAACATTTTGAACAACCAAAAAGAAGTGAGGCTACTATATTCGGCAATAACAACTCAGAACCTGCCTCTTCGCAAGGCAGGGCAAGGCAAGTATTTTAATGGTTAATCACGATTACTCTTTGGACTTTGGTGACAAACTACTCGCTTTTTTGCGTTTTGTTTTTAAAAACCAAGTGGAATTTAGGCATAACAGTTTGGGACTTTATGCAAAAATGTCGCCTTTGTGGGGCGGCGAAATATGCGAAGATGAAAATTTGCATAAAACAATCACTTTTCCAAGCGGAAGTTTACCTATAAACTTATGCAACCCAATAGTTTTGGCTGCGGGTGCAAACAAAAACGGCAAAAATATAAATGCCTATGCAAACCTTGGGTTTGGCGGCATAACAATCGGCACCGCAACAAGAAATTTCAGAGCAGGTAACCCTCTTAGGCCGCGCGTTGGCTTAGATGAATTTAACCGTCTTATTCACAACTCAATGGGATTAAATAACGATGGCATAGAAGCAATTTCTTTGAGGGTTGAAAAACAAATTATAAAGGCAAGAAAAAATAATTTTGCTGTTGGAATTTCCATTGCAGAGGCTCCAGGCGAAGAAGAAGGCAACCGGATGCTACATTTGATTGAAACTTTCAGAATTGCTTACCGAACCGCAGACTATGTTGAGGTGAATGTCAGTTGCCCAAACACCGGAGTATGCAGGCAAGATTTAGACACCACATTTATGAAAAATACCTTTGAAGATTTTGAGAATTTTAGAAAAACGGCGGTTCATAAAAAAGCAATTTACGCAAAACTAAGCCCGGATTTAACCGATAAGCAATTGTTGCAGCTTTTAGATTTGCTTGCCAGTTTGGGTGTAGATGGCGTTGTTTTAGGGAACACTTATCCGAGTGACAAACTTTTTTATCATTTGCCCGTTTTAAACAGCAATGGTTCTAGCGGTGGAATTTCGGGCCGCCCAATATACGAAAATACTTTTAGAAAAACCATTCTTGCAAAAAAACATTTCCCGCAACTTTCCATTGTAGCTTGCGGTGGCATTGACCATGGATTAAAAGTACGTGATTTACTGGACGAGGGTGCAGACTTTGTTCAGGTTTATTCTGTGCTTGCGTTCAGGTGGATGGCAGCTATGAAAATGGGGAGGGAAATTTTATGCCCTTCAAAATCTTAGTGGCAATCCTTGTTTTTTTTTCCATATCTAATGCAGATTTTCTTTCTTTGAACATAGTAGAAAAAGAGGAACCACCTCCGAATTTTGTTTATGGCCTTAGTTATACGGGCAGATTTTTTGCGAGTGGCGTTGATAATTTTGGCGGTTTGAATGCGCATTGGCGTTTGAATAAAAATTGGGCTATTGGAGCAAAAACGGAAATGAATTTTTCAAGAGAAGGTTTTGTAGCCGGAGCTTTTGGTCGTTATTTGCCGGTGGGGGAGTTGATTAAAGAAAGTGCGGAAAACTTTGCGTATTTTGGTGTGGATTACATAACAATCGGTTACGGGAGTTCCCCGCTTTTTTCCGTTGGTTATGGGCGCGATATGCTGCCTTGGAAAAGATCTCCTCTTGGTTTCAGAGTTCTCGGTAGATTGGAATACGCTCCTATTAAGCACATATTTTCTCGCGAGAACGAAAGTGTTTTTGGGATAAATATGGTGAAGTTAGCCAACACAGGTTTTGCGGTGGAGATAGGATTGTTCCATTATTGAAAATCAATGGAATTCCGGATTTGTGGTTAAAATCACTGTTATCCCATGCAACCCGTGGAAAGCTAAGGAAAAGCGAGCCACAAAGAACCTAGGAGTGCGAACCCTAAAACCAATACCATAAGAATTCTTTATGTTAGATAGACGTAAATTGCCAAAATTTTCTCCATATATACCGTATTCATTGAAAATTAACGCATCAGCATAACGGTCTATAGGCCAACGATACTCATTGGAAACACCAACTACCAAAGGCGCGGTAAAAAAACCATCGTCATAAGCACGAAGCGGAAAGTTGCCGCCAAGCTTGCTCATGGCAGTGAATGGAGCCTTACCCTCGTTCTCTTCTACCATATAACGCATCTTTAGTTGCGTTATAAGCACTCGCCTGTCTAAAACTTCTTCTCTTACGTTTATTGGATTAAACATCTCAATAGCCTCTGCAAAAGTAAGATTTTTTAATCTTTCCCTATTAGCATTGCTTTCCGCAACTGTCATGGCGTAGCTTCTGTTACCGAGCAAGTTGTAATTTACCAAACGGCTTGCTACAACATGATAGTTATGGTCACTGGTACCATTATATCTACTAACCGGCACATAAGAATAACTAACGGAAAATTTACGCCCTCTAGTTGCTGCATATGGCACATCAAGGCTGTTGTGCAACAAGGAAAAGGTTAAGGGATAAGCTTCATAATTTCTGTAATACCCACGGTTGAAAGCAACCTCGTCTGTAATAGGTTCTTCATACAAATTTGGTAAATCAAATCTGTAAAAATTTAAAGCTACGTCAAGCTCCAAGCTCCAATTTCCTGTAAAATTAAATCCGCTAAAAGAATTGGTATAAATAGAACTATCCGAATAAGAGTGCCTAACTCCATGCATATCCCTATACCAGTTATCACCATCTGCCCTGTAGCTTGCACCTGCTCCCCAATAAAAAGGACCTCCTAAAATTTTATTTTTTCTATAACGTACTGATATGCTCCAATCTGCATTAACAAAAAGATTTGGGGAAATATGTATCCTATCATCTTCTAAAAAAACATTCGAATGCCAATATGCAAAACCAAGGCTTGCCTGGCTACCAACTTTTGCGTTCGCTGTCGGGTAAAACATTATCTGTCTTTTTTCACCGAAAGTCACAAGGTTCTCACCCTTTTCTACCAAATTTTCCCTTGACATATAAAGCAATGGTGGTATAGCAGGATATATCAAAAACTCGACACTAGGCTGAATTATATTCACAAAAGGCCAAGATACCACGCTGAGCAGCAAGTTTTTTTGCTCTATATTTACAATGGATGTATCTTCCACTGCAGATATATCTTCCGCTGCCCCCTGCGCACTCGCGCAAAAAGCAACGAAAAGAATCAATGCAAAAGTTTTTTTCATTTTACTAGATTAGGAATTTACAAATGTTTTCTCTAATAACAAGATTTTTGCTGTTCTTACAGAATTCACCAAGGCTTATACTGGCTTTTGCTGCAATAATATCCGTTTTAAGCGTATATCCCGTCTCGAATTTACGCTGGGAACTGAGCTTGGCAGACCTGCTCCCCAAAGAACACCCTGCAATAATAGCTCAAGACTCCGTGCACAAAAAGTTTGGAGGCTCACAATCTCTAATAGTTCTGTCAAAATCCCCGGATAGCGCAGCTAATACCGTGTTCATGTCAAACATGGCAAAAGCTTTGGGGCAAAGCTCGCTTGTGAACTTGGCCGAATATCGTACGGAATCTGATTTTTACAATGAGCACAGACTGTTGTACATAAATCTTTCGGATTTGGAAACCATTAACGAGAGAATAAAAAAGCTGACAGCAAAACAAAAAGAAAAATTAAATCCCTTTATAGTTGAGCTTGTACGGGACACTTCCGATTTGAGCGATTTCACTTTTTCTTTGGAAGACATTGAAGAGAAGTATCTTAAAAGGTTAAAAAGTTTTAGAGGCAACGCAGATGGAACAATACGAATACTCGAAATTTATCCAACCAAAGACAATTCAAACCTAATGGATATGAGAGAGCTGCACAAGCTAGTAGAAGCAAAAACCGATTCTTTGAAAAATAAAAATATAGAAGTGCTTTACGGAGGTGCAATTTATGATTTTGTGTCAAGCAGCAGAACCATGTTGTCTGAGGCAAGAAATTTGGCGTTGATTTCCGCTATAATATTATTTGTAATTTTCATTTTAGCCTGTTTCAAAATACCGGCAATATCTTTTATCTCGGCGCTAAGTCTGTCTATGGCAACCTTGTGGACATTTGCAACAGCAGCAATTTTATTTGACAGAATAAATATATTTACAATAATACTGGGTTTGATAATACCGGCTCTTGGGGGGCGAAACGCTGTACACTTGCTTTCAAGATACACGGAAGAAATGCAAAAAGGTTTAAGCGTTAAGCTTGCGCTAGAAAGCACCATCCTTGGCATTGGGCAGCCTTTTGCCGTTAGCGCATTCATAAGTTCTTCAATGCTCTTTTGTTTGTTTCTCGTTCCATTGCAGGGAATAAAGGAGCTTGGTATTGCAGGTGGGATTGGAATTTTATTCAACTGGATTGCAATAAGCACAGTGCTTCCGGCAATGCTCATTGTTCTGCAGAAAAAACATAAATTTCATTTGTTTGCAAAAATAACTTATAAACTTTCAGATTTCTCTCCCAAGCCTTTGAGCATTGCAAAAAAATATGTTGTTGTAATTCTTTTGGCAACTATCGCTTTGATTATTAATGGAAGTTTTCCAAAAATGGAATATCGATTTTCAAAAACAGAGTTTGCAAATCCTTCTGAGCAAGTAAATAAAATTTTAAAAGATATAGGGGAATACAGCGCTGAACCGATTATAGCATTTTTTCCGAATGCAGCGTATGCAGAAGCCGCTGTGAACAATTATCCGCAAATCAACTGGATTACGCTTGCAAGTCTTTTGCCGAGAGAACAGGATAAAAAGCTAAGAATTTTGAGCGAAATACATTCTGCCCTAACACCGGAAGTTTTGAAAACATTGCGAGGCAGCGATTCTATAAATGTTAGTAAAATAATGGAAAATTGGAATTTAAAACCTGTGAGAACATTTGATTTGCCGGAGAGCTATCAGTTAAAGTTTTTAGGCAAAGACGGAAGCATTGGAGAATTTGGCTTTATTTTCCCAACATTTGATATTGACGATGGGCTTGCGTGCCGCAGATTTGCAAGGAGTGTTAGCGAAATTTCTCTTTTTGGCACCCCTCTCAAAAACACCGGAGAGCCTATGATACGTGCTGCTTTGCTTGACCTGAGTTTGCCTCAATTGCGGTATTGCACAATGCTTGGTCTTATGGCGATTTTGCTTTGGCTTTTGCTTTTTCAAAATATGAGAAATCGTATATTTTTAATTTTGGTTCCGCCTGCGGTAGGTTTTTTATGGTTTTTTGGTTTTTTGCATTTGCTGAATATTCCATTGACTTTTTACAGTATTTTGGCCTTGCCGTTTCTTATAGGCATTTCCATAGACGGTTCTTTGTTTTTATGGCAAAGATATTGGGAAGAGGGAACCGGTTCGCTTAGGTTTGTGTGCGCAAATAGCGGCATAACAATGATTATTTCTTATTTGATTCCGATTGTAGCATTCACAAGCGCATGTTTTTCATCGCATCCCGGTTTAAAAAACCTTGGTATGATAATGGTAATAGGAATTTTGAGCATTACCCTGGCGCACACAGTCATATTTCCGATTGTAGCAGGATTTGTGGATGAGCGAAGGTATAGGAAGCGTTAAGATTTTTCTACATTTTACCCATGCAAAATTTAACTCTTGAATTCGCAAATGGTACTCCGCTTCGCTATGGCGAAAATTCGCACCAACAGGCAATGTTCTACAAAGATCCGAACTGCACGGAAGCAAGCTTAGCTACAGCCGAACAACTGCACGGCAAAGAACTTTCTTACAACAACATTATAGATGCCGATGCCGCACTCGAAATGATTCGGGAGTTTTCCGAGTCAAATGCGGTGGCTATAATTAAGCATTCGAACCCTTGCGGGCTTGCTACCGGAGTTACTTTGGCAGAAGCGTTTTCTGCGGCGTGGGAAGGTGATCCTGTGAGCGCATTTGGTTCGGTGATTGTGGTTAATCGCAATGTTGATTTGGCAACGGCAGAGCAATTGAATAAGCGTTTTGTAGAAATTCTGCTTGCACCGAGCTTTGATACGGATGCCTTGGAATTTTTGAAAAATAAATCAAGAGATATCCGCTTGCTCAAGGTTGGTCAAATAAAACCTGCAAAAGCCGGCAAAGTGTACAAGCATGTAATTGGTGGTATGCTGGTTCAAGACAGGGATATTGAAGTTTGGGAAAAATTTGAATGCCCAACCAATGCAAAATTTCCTGAGGAAAAATTGGCTCTCACAAAATTCTCGTGGTTGGTTTGCAAACACACAAAATCTAATGCTATAGTTATGTGCCACGAATACAAGCCCGGTTATTTTATGATTTTGGGTCTAGGTCCGGGGCAGCCAAACCGCATAGATTCAAATTTAAAGCTTTGCCAGCCTAGAGCAGTAGATAACATAAAGCGCATGAACCTCGGCGAAAGCGCCTGGGGCGAACTAGTTCTAGCTTCCGATGCTTTCTTTCCCTTTGCCGATAACATTGAAGCCTCTCACTCTGCCGGTATCAAATATATAATCCAGCCCGGTGGCTCCGTGCGAGACAGCGAAGTGATTGAAGCCTGCAACAAATACGGCATAGCAATGGCATTTACCGGAACACGGCATTTCAGGCATTGAATATTTAGTAAGCTCCCAAAATCTATTGAAGCGAAAAAAGAGCATTATTTATTGGGGGGAACGGTTTATCCTCTACAACAAACAAAAACTCCTCGTGGGTTTTGCTGCGCAAAAGTTTTAAACGAAATTCCGGCGTGCTTTGACAAAGCCTTGAACAAAGCTGCTTTAACCTGCCTAGAGCTTGCATTGGTCTAAAACCATCTTGCAACATCAACTCATTGTAACGCAACACTGCACTGCGAATATCCGCTTTGGCAGAAGAATTAAAAATCCATGGATTATGCAACACAGCCCTTCCAATAGCAACGCCTTTAACATTGTAATTCTTCATTGCACTCAACGCTTTTTCCATGCTGTTTATATCGCCGTTTCCAATGATTGGAATTTTTGCTTTTGCCGCTACCTCTCCGATAATATCCCAATTTGCCAAACCTTGATAAGCTTGCACTTTAGTTCTGCCATGAATAGTTAACCGCTCAACACCCTCGCCCTCTGCAATCTCCAAAACCTCATTTATGCAAATTGAATTTTCGTCCCAGCCAATGCGGCATTTCAAGAAAACAGGAATTTTCACAGCAGCCCTCATTGCTTGCAAAATTTTCGCCATATTAGGCAAATTTCTTAGCAAACCCGCTCCACTGCCTTTATTTGCAACCCTAGGCGCAGGGCAACCGGCATTAAGCTCAACAAAAGTCGCTCCAAGTTCCTGCACTTGTAAAGCTGCACTCGCTAGCTTCTCCGCATTGTGCCCAAAAATCTGTATGCAAAAAGGAGCCTCTTCCTCATCAAATCTGGCTGCCCTCAAATTAACCGGCGTTAAAAAACCGGAACCATCAGTGGCTAAAAACTCCGAAACAAAAAGCGGAGCGTTTTCGCCGGAAAGCTCTCTAATCAAACGACGAAACGGCAAATCCGTAACGCCGTCCATAGGGGAGAGGACTAAATTGCTTTGGAACGAAGTTACGTTGCTTTGGGACATGGGACAAGCGGCGTGCAGAGTTACATTGTCTGGGACAAGCGGTGTGCAAAGCTACGTTGGCAGGGATATGAATTTGCACAAATCATGTCCCATGTCCCGAGCAACGAAGCTCAACGTTTCGCTTGTCCCATGTCCCAAACATTGAATCTACGTTCATTAAAGAACAGACTTCGCTCTTTGGTCTTTTGCTTCGTATTCGAAAATTTCTTCGGGTTTGAACCAGAAGCCAATCTCTCTTGCTGCGCTTTCAGGGCTATCAGAGGAGTGAACAGCGTTTTCCGTCATTGAGGTTGCCCAATCGTAGCGAATGGTGCCCGGTTCCGCTTTCGCAGGGTTTGTTGCGCCGTTAATTGCGCGAACTTTTGTTATCGCTTCTTCGCCGGCAAGAACAATTTGAACGGAAGGGCCGCTTGTCATAAACTTGGCAAGCTCGGGAAAGAATGGTTTGCCAACATGTTCAGCGTAAAAACCCTCAGCATCTGCTTGGGTCATTTGTTTAAAGCGAATAGCCACAACCGAAAGCCTTGCAGCCTCATAGCGGGCAATTATGCGCCCAATTAAACCAGATTTAACCGCATTCGGTTTTATCATAGCAAAAGTCTTTTCCATAAGAATCTCCTTGAGTTCGGAGTAATATAGAAAACTGCGTTTTATGCTCGCTTTGCCTCATCCTGTTCGCGTTTTTTTTCCTCGTTTTTGCAATTAACGCACTTGGTTGCAGTTGGAACAGCTTCCAAGCGAACTATTGGTATAGGCTCTTTGCATATTCTGCATATCCCGAAAGAACCTCTTTTTATGCGGTTCAGAGCATCTTCCAATTGCTTGAGATATTTGGTGTCACGCTCTGCAAGATTCAAGTTCATGGTCAGATTGGCATAATCTGAAGCCGCTTCTGCAGGGTGATTAGCGTAAGAAGAGAGCTCTGCGCCAGATTCTCGTTGATTCTCCAAAATAGAAGACTGCTCGCGGTAGCGATGTTCTTCCAAAAGAGTGTTATACCTTTCGGTAATAAGCTGTTCGAAGCGTTCTAATTCTTCCTTACTAAGAGCTTCTGTTTCCATAATTACCCTCTAAAATTAAAAAAATAACTGGTTAGCCTAAAAATATATTATTTTTTTAAAAAAAATCACTTTTTTATATTTTTTTTTCCGTTTTTTCCGTCTAACACAATATGGAAAAGAAAATTTTATTGCC
>JAITUM010000053.1 GCA_031286305.1 Candidatus Fibrimonadaceae bacterium
AGAAGGTATTGCAGTTCTTAGAGACATATGATGCTGAAATTTACACAAGAGATATCATACTAACACCTGAAGATGAAAAAACTCTAAACAAAGAAACCCAATAATTTTGTCCCAAAGCCCAAAACGGCTAAATACATATTAGGCTTACTTCCGGTAGTCTCTCTTTGTATTATTTTATTTACATTAAAAATGCTAGCTTCCTTTGATGTTGTGGGTAGTTTTATCTATATTTTGATGTACGTATTTTTAGGAGGCGCATGGCTTTTCCTTGGAATAACCATTATGTCATGTCTTTTTGACTTATCCTGGCTTGATGACGCGCTAAATTTGAACAATACAGCCGCTCTAATAGCCGTCGCAGGAGGCTTTCTTGGATTAACACTTATTTACTCCGGAGCAAACATTGGAAACGGACCAGGGTGGTGGTGCGTTATTTTTACAGGAGGATTAGGTCTTGCTGTATGGATTATTCTTGGACTTATAATCAATATTTGCACAAAAAGTTTCGAACGCATTACCGTCGAAAGAGATATTGGATGCGGAATACGCTTCGGAACTTATCTGATAGCAAGCGGAATTATTTTAGCAAGAGCATGCGCCGGAGACTGGACCTCCTTCTCTATGACCGTGGTTGACTTTATAGATGCCTGGCCAGTGCTCGCGTTAGCAGGGCTTCTAATTTTAGTTGAATTGTATTATATTTACAGTGCAAAATCGGGAAAAAACAACAACTCTATTTATGGCTCAATTCTTTTCGGCATCATTTTTATAACGCTCGCAATAATGTTTGTATATCTATTACCACCGACAACTGAAAACCCAATGTATAGGACGGTTCTTGAACTTTTTAATAGGAGTCTACCTGTATGAAGCACTCCATTAAACTTGAACTGATACCCGAGGATAAATATTCTGATTATCGCTATAACGTCATTTTTAAAGCGTGTAAATGGGATCCACAGTTTGAAGATAACAACACTATTTCAAAACACGTTGTAATATTAGACCCAAAAACTGTTGAACAATTAAAAACATGGGTTGAACAGCTATCAATTGAAACAATGCATATGGAAGAAGAACTACTAAAAAATCTTTTTTTAACAAAAAACCTTGGATTACCTGGCAAGATAAGAAAAACGCTTAACCGCGCATCAAATTATGCCCGAAATAAAAATGTCAGACTAATGCGATTTGATTTCCATCCAACTAAAACAGGGTGGGCAATATCAGAGGTAAACAGCGATGTACCAGGCGGCTTTGCAGAAGCATCAATTTTACCAGAAATCGCAAATACATACTTTACCAAATACGCTCCCGCTGAAAACTTTTCAAACGTAATAATCGAAGCTTTCAAAAGTAAAACTAAAACTACCGCAAATATAGCTTTTGTTCACGCAACCTCATACTCCGATGACCGACAGGTTATGCAATTTTTAAGCGACCGCTTCACAGAACATGGCATGAATACAGTTTTTGCCGCACCGGATCATATACGGTGGGTGGATAAAAAAGCATTTAGTATTTTGGAAGGAAATGAATGCGAAATAGACGGTATTATTCGATTTTTTCCGTTAGAATGGCTTGTCAGTTTACCGCGAACATCGAAATGGCAAGGATATTATGACTGTGAAACGGTATCTTGCAATCATCCGGTAGCTATCTTGACCCAATCCAAACGTTTACCGCTTATTTGGGATAAGCTTAATGTAAAAATTCCCATGTGGAAAAAATTGTTGCCTGAAACAAAAGCTCCAAAGACTGTGAATTCGCAGGATGTTGATTGGATTTATAAACCTGCATTGGGGCGAGTTGGCGAAGGAATTTCAATCAAAGAGGCAGTAAGTCAAAAAGAGCTTTTAAAGATTGAAAAAGAAGCTCGCCGGGATTCGAAGAATTGGGTTTCTCAGAAAATGTTCGAAAGTGCTCCGATAAAATCAACAAACGGTGAAGATTATCATTTGTGTCTTGGAGTGTTTACGGTAGATGGAAAGTTTGCGGGGTTTTATGGAAGAATTAGTTTGTATCCACGTATAGATTCTAAAGCAGAAGATATTCCGGTATTGGTATCAAAGGAGAGTATACAATGAGAGATAGTTTGAGCATTTATAAAATTTGGGCTCCGGACAATGTTTTGTGGACACAGTGGGCAAAGCCTGTGCTGTTTGCGAGCTTGCCGTGCAAAGGAGATTGCGAGTTGACAACGCCCAATGCAGACTATATGCAAATTGTTGATTATACAACAGTTATTATCTTGGATTTACCTGAAAAAGAAAGTGTCGAAGAAGGCTTGGTCTTGACGCGGCGAGGATATAGGCCGGTTCCTTTATACAACGGAGTATATGGCAATACAAAGTTTCCAATGATTGTCAATGTAGAGGGCATTGCCGAGGCACTACAAAAAGGAACGGACATACTCTCTTCCTTAAACATCAGAGCGGATGCTCCGCCGGTATTTATGTTAGACTCTAACAGAATGACTGGGCATGGAAAACAGCCGGGTAGATATGATAACCGTTGGTGTATTTTTCCACAAGATATGCCCTCTGCGTCTTTTCTGTTAAAAAACGGCATTAACAAAATTATTGTACGCTCTGCAAGAATTCAAGAAGACTTATCACATATTTTATTACGATATCAAGATCAGGGTATAACAATTTTCTTATGTGGTGATGATGGAATTTCTAAAGAGATTAAAGTTTCAAAACCTTCGCTATTTATGAGTCTCTTTTACCGCTTCAAGGTAACTCTTGGACTAAGCCGTAATGCAACTGGTGGATTTGGTGCTGCTATACCCGAGTCACAAAACTCGCTACGCGGTGGATATTTTGGGTATGGCTAAAGCGCATGAATAGGGGTTTGACTATATTTGAAAATCCACGTTATATTTGGTACTTAAATATGCAGAAGTGCATGGTAGACTTGCAAATGTTGCGTTAGAGAAATTTTATAAACGGTGGAATTGCTGCTTTACTGTTATGCAAAAATATAT
>JAITUM010000073.1 GCA_031286305.1 Candidatus Fibrimonadaceae bacterium
AGCCTTGCACGCGGGGTTGGCCTTGTGTTTTTTCTTTCTCCCCCCTGGAAAAATTCCCCCCCCCCCCCCCCCCCCCCTAAAGTTTTGGTTGCGTTACGCAACTATAGCGAAAAAGACTTATTGGCAGAAGATATACGAAAATCTCTTCCCCTTCATTTTAAAAAATTCATCATCAACCATAGGAGAAAATAAGATGAAAAAATCCATAGTAACACTAGCTACTATTGCCTTAGCCGCAATGATATTAATCTCTTGCGCTGCCCCTAAACACCTCCACATTTACTGTCGAATGGATTCCGTTTGCGGTAAAATGAGCACAGATGCCTGTTCAAAGAATAGCGGCGTGGAAGATGGTGCCTGTGCCGCTGAGGAAACATTTGACAGGTCACAAATGGAAACGGGAGAGTCTGAGTGGCTTACCGATTCTCGCGATGGACAAAAATATAGAACCGTTAAAATCGGTGAGCAAGTTTGGATGGCGGAAAACCTCAACTTCAAAACAAACAACTCTATATGCAACGGAAACAAGCAGGAAAACTGCGACAAATACGGCAGATTATATAATTATCCAGAAGCCATGGAAGCTTGCCCGAGCGGCTGGCATTTGCCAAATAATGAGGAATGGGCAGCTTTGGAAAAAGCCATTGGCAGCTCTTTTGAAGAAACAACTGTTTTGGGAATAACTGATGTTAGAGCTTTAACAGCGGGAAAAATTTTAAAATCTAAAAGCGGCTGGAATCATACTAAAGGTATTTTCTCTAATGACGTGGTTATTTTTGGCAACGGTACGGATGATTACGGTTGGACAGCTTTGCCGGGCGGTTATTTGGATATGCCGATGGTTGATTATATTCCCGGCAGAGGTGAAGTCCAAATCGGCGAACCTAGATTCACCAGTCCCGGTGGCTACGGCTGCTGGTGGAGTGCAACTGAACATCCAAATGATGCAAGAAAACGATTCGCTTACAGCAGAAGAATTTCCTCAGCTGGCGAAATAATGGGCAGTCGCAGTGGAGAACACAGGGCTAATAATCTTTCTGTTCGTTGCGTTCAAGACTAGATGCACCAGTGATTTTTGGTGCGTAATAATATAACGCGGTGAAATTCCGTGTCTTTGGAGTATTTTTACGCAATAAGATTGGTAAGTTTAGATAAGATTGATAAACCTTAGTAAGTTTTCTATATTTGCCAGTATGAACCCTATTATAAACCCATTTGCCCCTGGTGCAGGAAACAGACCGCCTTCTTTGGCTGGTCGCTCAGACATATTGAAAAATGCAGAAATAGCCATTAAAAGGATTCAGCAAGGCAAAGCGGAACGTTGCCCCTTTATAGTGGGTTTAAGAGGCGTAGGAAAAACCGTTTTGCTGGTTGAAATTCAGCGAATGGCGGAAAATTCAGGCTGTCAAACTGTTATGGTTGAAGCGCAAGAAAGCTCCAATATTGCCCGCTTGCTGGTTCCGGCTTTGCGAAAAATTTTATTGTCGTTTGACAAATCGAAAGAGTTTAAGGATAAAACAAAGAAAGCTTTAGGGGTTCTGAAAAGTTTTTTATCCGGTTTGAAAATAGGTATTGGCGAATTAGAAATTAGCATAAATGAGCCTGCTGAAATTGGAGTTGCTGATAGCGGCTTGCTGGAAACTGATCTTGCAGATTTGTTTGTAGCGGTTGGCGAAGCGGCGCAAGAGGCAAAAAGCAGTGCAACAATTATTATAGACGAATTGCAGTATTTACCGGAAATTGAATTGGGCGCCTTAATTATGGCTGTTCACAAGGTTTCGCAAAAACAACTTCCTATTATGCTTATTGGCGCAGGCTTGCCTCAGCTTTTGGGCAACACGGGAAAAGCAAAATCTTATGCAGAAAGGTTATTTATTTTTCCTCAAGCAACAGCTTTAAGTGAAGAAGACTCTCGCATAGCCTTGCAAGAGCCTGCGATGAATGAGCAAGTTGCATTTACAGAAGAGGCTTTAGCAGAAATTTATAAACAAACCAAAGGCTATCCGTATTTTTTACAGGAGTGGGGTTTTCAGTCTTGGAATATAGCGGAAAATTCACCTATTGATATAAATGATGTTTATGAGGCTAATCGCATGGCGATAACAAACTTGGATGAGAGTTTTTTTAGAGTGCGTTTTGACAGGCTCACTCCTAGAGAACAGGATTATTTGAGGGCATTAGCGGAGCTGGGAGACAAGCCGCAGAGGTCTGGCGATATTGCCGGAATTTTAGGAATTTCCACAGAAGGTGCCGCCCCTTTGCGTGCAGGGTTGATTGCAAAAGGAATGATATATAGCCCAAGGCACGGGGATACCGCTTTTACAGTGCCTTTGTTTGATGAGTTTATGAAGCGAATAATGCCTGAATTGAGGAGGTAAAGTTTCCTCCTTGCGGCGACGATGCTACTCGTGTCTTAACTTAGAATACTTTTTTTCAGCACCGCGCCAATGCTTAACCATCCTGTTGGGAAGTGACTGACTAAAAAAATGCTGCCATGTATAGTGGCAAAGTGATTTTATTCTCCGCTACTCCCAAATTGCCTGTTATGAGTTTTATTGCTTGCGGTGGGGAAAAATCTTCCATAAACTTGTTCAAAGAAACGGTTGCGTTATTTCCTGATTTTACTTCAACAGGGATAATGCTTGTTTTTTCGGTTAGTAGGAATTCTATTTCCTGTGCATTGTTTTCCGGCTTGTAAAAATATAAAGGAATATGTTTTTTGCATAAAATATCTGCAATTAGATTTTCATAAATCCCCCCCTTTGCACTGCCCACGAGTGTATTTTCTATTATTGCCTGCTTCATTTCAAATCCATACATTGCGGTTAACATTCCAATATCCATTAGGTAAATTTTAAACCAATTATCTTTCGAATAACTATTCAACGGAAAAACAGGCAAAGAAACATTTGTGCAAAACTTTATTAGCCCCGCATCCCTAAGCCATTCAAGAGAATTTTCATATTTTCTTGCTGAACCTTTTTTATCCACATGCGAGAATTGGAATTTTTTATTCTCTTTTGCCAATTGTTTTGGAATGGATAAAAAACTGTTTCTCACTTTTATTTTTTCCGGCGTTGCAGCGTATTTTGCAATATCGTCTAAATAGCTGTTTAAAATTTTTTGCTGAACTTTATGAACTTCCGCAAAATTTCCCGTTTCAACAAAAGTTTTAACAACCTCCGGCATACCGCCAACAACCATGTATTCTCTAAGATATTTGAGTATAGTTTCGTTTATATCAGGAGGAATTTTCGTTTTTTTCATATAATATTCCTTAACAAACTCAATTAAATCTTTGTCTATTCCCTTTGCCCATAAAAACTCTTCAAAATCCATGGAAAACATTTCGATTTGCCTTTCATACCCAACGGGAACAGATGCTAATTCTTTATAGGAAATTCCGAGCATGGAACCGGAGGCAATGCAGTCAAATCTAGAATCTTGCGCTAAGAATTTCAGTGCGGTTCTTGCTTGCGGGCACTCTTGAATTTCATCTAAAAATAAGAGAGTTTGCCCTTTTATAAACTTGAAATTCGGCAAACGAAGAGAGATATTTTTTAAAATTTCATCTGCAGATAACTCGCCGTCAAAAATACTTTTTAAAACAGGTTTTTCAAAAAAGTTCAAAGTTATGCTGCTTTTGTAGTATTTTTTCCCAAATTCTTCTATTATATAGGTTTTGCCAATCTGCCTGGCACCTTTTACCAGCAGAGCTTCATTTTTTCTAGACTCTTTCCAAGCTAAAAAATCGGTTAAAATTCTTCTTTTCATAGCCTAAATATACATTATTTTTTTAAGAAATGCATATTTTAGGACATTGAAATTAAAAAAAATGCATGTTTTAGGACATTGGATTTCTGAAAAATGCATATTTTAGGACATTGAAATTGCAAAAACGCTTAAATTTGCGTAAAATCACCCATATGCTCTCACCCAGTCGGTTTTATATTCAACCATATCTCCGGATATTTGCAACAAACCTATGCCCAGTCTTTCCGCTTCTTTGGTGGTGTGCTCGTCAAAAGAAAATGAACCTAAACCTAAATAAATTTTGAAATCTTTATAGTCCGAAAATAAAGTTCTGAAATTTGGAACTTTTTTCTCAACCATTTCTGCCGGATCTTCACTTCTTGCTCTGTATTTAACTTCTATAATAGCAACGGCATCATCATTGACCATAACAATATCAAACTGATCTTCCAATTTTATACCATTTGGCATTTTTTTCGATCGCTTGAATCCATTGCTAACGATATAAAATTGTTTGGTGCTATACGAGTTACAGCGGAAAGATTTGGAACAGGAGCAAAAGTAGGAAGTATTAGACTGCCTGATTTAAAAAAAAGCATGGAAATGTACACAAAAACAGAACCTTCAATGAGTGATGAAGAATTAAAACTAGCTATCGAAAAAATAGCAAGAGAAGATGCGGAAAGAGGACATTTTCATAGTATGACCAAAGGATATTTAGATTTAAAAAAAGAATATATATCGTCAGTTTCGCCAGACAGAGAAAGCATTATAACTAATTCAACAAAGCACCGCTTTTACGGTGTCTTTGTTTGATGAGTTTATGAAGCGAATAATGCCTGAATTGAGGAGGTAAAGTTTCCTCCTTGTGGCGACGATGCTACTCGTGTCTTAACTTAGAAAGCACCACGCTACTAGGGGCTATCCAGCCAATCTTCTACAACTAAATTTTCTACTCGGTTAAATTCTTTCGTATTATGAGTAACTAAAATTCCATTATTCGCTAAAGCAATTGAAGCTATAAGCAGATCATTTCCACCGATTACGTTTCCAATACTTTCCAATTGTTTACGAATTTCACCATAAAATTTCGCAGATTTTTTATCAAAAGAAACAACATCATAAAGAGCAATAAATTTTGATATTTTGCTGATGTTTTCATCTTTTTTTATACTTTTAAATGCCCCGTAATATAACTCTGCGACAACAATAGCTGGAATTTTTATATCGCTTGCATTAACGCTACTGAATTTTTCTAAAAAGGCTAGGCTTCTATTTTTTAGAAAATATATGCATGTGTTTGTATCTAAAAAATAAGTCATAAAACACTTCTTGATAAATTACTTTCTAAAGGAAAATCATTCCATTCAACAAAAGAATCATCTTTTATAGAGCCGTTCAATTCTTGTAACTTTTCATAGTAACTATTTTTCTTTTCAGTTGCCATTGACGATATAAATGTAATTATTACATTGTACCGTTCTTTCACAGGTATAGGCTCCTCTACAACAACCGAATTTCCATCATAAAAACCTTTAACAGCAAACACAGATAAATTCTCCGTTTTAAAACATTCTTATAATATAGTAATTTTTCTCCTCAACTAAAACTTGAAAAATACACAAAGCTCATACGCCCAAAACCGTGATACTTTTTCAGGAAAACATTCGGCTCAATCGTATTATATAGAAAATAGGACGACAAGTTATTCTTTTTTCTTTCCATTATGTTATATTTATTGAATGCAATTGAGCCTAAAAAAGCCGCCATGGGTTTTCCCATTGATTGGCAAAAAGAACCTCTGTGGTTGCCCCACTCCCAAGCATGTTCCGCATAAGACGGGAAATTTAATCTTCCTCAGCAAGCTGCTCAATTTTTGCTTGGTTACTCATTTATCGACAGAAAAACCCTCTTTTTGAGTGGATTTCGCCTATTGTCTGAATCAAAATTTACAAAATTTGCAGGGTTTTTAGAATAGAAAAACTGCGTTTTTGTCAAGTTTTCAAGGGTTAAAAACCTACCAAAAAAGGTAGGTTTATTGTTATGCGAGAAGTGCTGAAAATCGAGAAAAAGAGTAGGCAAAATTAAATATAAGGAGGTCACTAGTGGCACTGCAATTATGCGATAATGAATCTGTGAAGATGAGATTGTTTAGAACGTTTATGTCAGCGGTATTGGTTTTGGCGGTAGGAGCGTCGGCAGATCTTGCTTGGAGAAAAAATTTCGGAGGAAGCGGGAATGATTATTATCATTCTGCAACGGCGGTTTCCGACGGCATTGTAGTTGTAGGGAGTTCAACGGCTGCTTCCTTTGGCAATGGCGATTGGCAGAATGGAGTTTCTGTTTTTAATCATAAAATATTCATCAATAACCAATGAGGTATAAAATGAGAAAAATGAAATCACGTTTCATTCTACTGGCGATCGCTTTAATAGGCGGTTTAACAATATGTTCGTGTGATGGCACTACCACGTTCAAGCTTAAGACTAATGCCAATCCCAAAGACTGCGGGACCGTGTCACCAACCGGAACAGTAAAATACAATGTCGGGATGGAAGCCAAGGTAACGGCAACACCGAATGCAGATTGTGCGTTTGTTGGGTGGTCAGGAACATCAACATCCGACGAGGCTACAATAACGATTACAATGAATAGCAATCAAACATTGACTGCTAATTTTCTGAAGCTTATATTGGGCACTTTTACTGATTCAAGGGATGGCAAAGAATATCGTACTGTGAAAATAGGCGATCAAACATGGATGGCAGAAAATCTGAATTTTGAAACATGGAATTCTTATCATTATAGAAATGGAAAATATGGCAGATTATACGGCTGGGAGGCGGCTACAAATGCTTGTCCCCACGGCTGGCGCTTACCGAGTGATGATGAGTGGACGACTTTGGTTAATTTTGTTGGTTCAAATCCGGGAACTAAACTCAAGGCTAAGGATGATTGGCTTCGCGGAGGTAATGGCACGGACAATTATGGTTTTGCAGCTTTTCCGGGTGGTAGCGGTCAGGGAGGTAGTGTTTATGATATCGGTTCTCATGGTGGTTGGTGGTCTGCTACACAGACACAGCACAAAGACAACCGCGCTTGGTATTGGGGAATAAACTACAATAACAGCAAAGTGGACAGGAGAGACGGTAGTACATCTTTCGACTTATATTCCGTCCGTTGTGTTCAGGGACTTGGTGACCACAGTGGTTCAACTGTAGGTAGCATGAAAAAAAATGAGATGAAGAAAACCGAGAAACCTCGCAAAAAACAAGGTGCTGGCGGTAAACCTCGCGGTAAGGCTCCGCTTGATACTCAATAAAGCAGGTCAATCGGAGCCCAGACTATGGGATGTTGCAGGGCATTTGGTGAGTGCGATTGGCTTAACCAAAATCACCCATACGCTCTCACCCAGTCGGTTTTATATTCAACCGTATCTCCGGATATTTGCAACAAACCTATGCCCAGTCTTTCCGCTTCTTTGGTGGTATGCTCGTCAAAAGAAAATGAACCTAAACCTAAATAAATTTTGAAATCTTTATAGTCCGAAAATAAAGTTCTGAAATTCGGTACTTTTTTCTCAACCATTTCTGCCGGATCTTCACTTCTTGCTCTGTATTTAACTTCTATAATAGCAACGGCATCATCATTGACCATAACAATATCAAACTGATCTTCCAATCTTGTTCCATCCGGCATTTTCTTTAATAATTTGAATTTGTTACTAACGGCATCAAAATGCACTCCTGCAAAAGTTTTACTTTTTTCAAGCGAATGGAAAAATAAATTTTCTGCAAAAGCCCCATTGCTTTTGCTGGTTCCACTAACCTGCTCAACCAATTCCTTCAATTTTTGGTCGGTTTCCTTCTGACTTGCTGCTGTCTCTTTCTGCATTTCAGAAACTTCTGCAAGTATTCGTCTAATTTCTGCAAATGATGGTTCTTTTTTCATGAACAACTCCTTTTCATTTAAGTAAATATAATAAAAAAATATCAAAAAAGCAATACTTTTTTCAGTTAGCAATCATTTTGCAACTATGTGTTGACGCTTTCAACAACAAATGATGGAAAAGTATTTAGTCGCTCAAATTTGTGAGGCAGTGTCTCACAAATTCAAAAGAACTATTTTATCTACAAAACTGAGTTGGAGTCATATAACAAATTATTTGTAAGCAAATATCAGCTTTATCTGCCTAATAAAGAAGAGTTAGAAAAAGAATTGATTCGATTAGTAGGAAGTACGCATATCTAACATTTGAATTTTAAAATGGAAAAAACAAATTTTTGTGGCAGCGATGTATGTGTGAGATTTTTCTATCTTTAACAAAGACCTTGCCTAATGTTGGGCAGGTGAACTTGAGAGGTGAGGGATGGATAAAGTCATCGAAAAAAAATAGATGGGCTAATTATAGCTGCTTTAACGGAGCTTTCGAACATTGGCAGGGAAATCACGTCTGGCGAAACAACTGGGACTGACCAAAAACCCGAATCTCGACTGATTTTTCCTTTATACGGGAAAAAAAATGAGGAAATTAGCGAACAAGAAATGAGAACTAGCGAACAAGAATTAAAATTTTTGTTGGCAAGAGAATTAGAAAAGCAAACAGAATTTTATTATTCAGTAGAGACTCCAACAGCTGATCCTAAAGGTAAAGGGGCTCGTTCCGGCAATGTAGATCTATGCTTGCATGATTCAAACAAGCAAAGAATTTGTTTTATAGAATTTAAACATGATGCAGGCTTCAAGGCTATCGAAAATGATTTCATAAAACTTTTATGCGATTCTGCTATGGGACCAAATTATTTTGTTCAAATTGCTAAGGATTGTCATAGCAAGACGATTTCCAATAGAGAAGCTAAATATACTAAAGCTTTAGGCAATATTAAACATGAGGCATTATCCAGTATGAAAATTTTTCTTTATATTCTAGAATCAGGATGTTGGCGTAAATACAAAATAGAAAAAGGTAAACTAAAGTTAGAGTTAGAAAAATGCGAAAAAACATTTGATAGCAAACCAAAAGATCCAAAAGTATGCAATGGCTGTTACAATAATTCAGAATTTAAAGAATTATGTGACAACTGCGACGCTCACTGCCGTTAAACATTTAACCCAAGAACTAAAAAAAATGATCCTACAAATCCATCGTGGCGCAAACCAAATAGATGGCTGTGTCGCGGATTTCAACCGGCAAAACAAAGCGGGTTTGTCTGCTAATGGGGCGTTGCGGGGCGTTTGGTGAGCGGAGTCGAACCAGCCCTGCACAAAGGGGTAGCGGAATAAGTATGCCTGCACAATTGGTAAAGCGTTTGTAGATGGGCTTTTAAGGAAAATGCAGGAAAACGCTGAAGGCGGTTGGAGCGAGGGGAACTCTCCCCTCTTAATTTCTATATTTTCTAAATTCCTCAAGAGGTAAAAATGGAAAACCAGAACGAGAAAGATTTTGTCCATCTGCAAGTGCACTCCGAATACTCCTTTTTGCAGGCACCGGTTAGGATAATGCCGTTACTCAAAAAAGCAAAAGAATTAAAACAAAACGCAATAGCGCTAACCGACCACGGATTTATGTTTGGCATATTGAATTTTTATATGGAAATGGATAAAAAAAAGGAACTGAAAAGCATAAAACGTATTCTAGGCAGCCATATATACATTGAAACCGATGCGGCGAAAACCAATGACAAATCTTCTTACAACAGACTAACACTACTCGCAGAAAATCAAGAAGGATACAAAAATCTTGTCAAAATAACCAGCGAACCTTATATAAAAGTTGAAAAATTTCAAGAGATTCCTGTGGTCTCTTTGAAGTTTTTATCGCAGCATAAAGAAGGCTTGATAGCCATAGCCGGTGACACGGCAAGCCGATTTGGACGAGATGTTTGCGGAAATATGGAAAACAGAGCGAGAACTTTTTTAGATGATTTATGCAAAATTTTTGACTATGAACACATTTACTTCTCTTTGCAAAACCATTTCCTAGATACAGAAACACAAGTGAATGATTTTTTAAGAAAATATGCCGCAGAAAATAACCGGCAACTAGTCGTGACAAATAATGTTCACTACTTGTCAAGGCAAGATGCCCAAAGCCACGCCGCCCTTTTGTGCATGGAACAAAAAAAGAAATTCATTGAGTTTAACGATGAATATTTTTCATCCGATGAGTTTTATTTAAAGTCTGCGGAAGAAATGTATGAGCTGTTTCCAAACGATACGGAAGCCTTGGAAAATACGGTTAAAATTGCAGAGCGATGCAATGTGGAAATTAGAACAAGAGTCGGTTCCGCCTTTTGGCCACGCTTTGAATGCCCGCCGGGATTTACTGAAGAATATGATTACTTGGAGCACTTGGTTAAAGATAAAGTTTCCCAAAGATATACAAACGGACTAAACGATGAAAAAATAATGGAAAGAATACAAATAGAACTTGCAACAATAAAGCAATTAAATGTTCCGGGTTATTTTTTAATTATACAAGATTTTATTAGCTGGGCAAAAGAAGAAGGCATTCCAATGGGGCCTGGGCGCGGTTCTGCGGCAGGTTCAATAGTTGCGTATATTTTGGGAATTACGGAGCTTGACCCGCTTCCGTATAATTTGCTGTTTGAAAGATTTTTGAACCCCGAGCGCGTGTCTATGCCCGATATAGATATTGATGTTTCCGATAAAGATAGAAGCAGGCTCATACATTACGTTACAAAAAAATACGGAGACGAAAATGTAACGCAATTGATAACATACGGACGAATGAAAGCGAAAGCCGTTTTGTGGGCGGTGGGGCGAGTGCTGGATATGTCTAGAACCGATGTTGGAATGTTTGCAGATAAAATTCCATTTAAACTTCCTGTGCAAAAAGATGCAAAAGGAGATGATATAGATGGTTCGGATAAAGTGAATTTGACAAATGTTAGAAATTATGATGATGAATTAAATTCTTTGATAGATAGCACGGATGCTTATAAAGAGTTTTGGGACTTGGCAACCAAACTGGAAGGCTTGATAAGCAATTCGGGCACGCACGCTGCCGCACTCATTATTGCGCCATACAAAATGACGGAACTTGTGCCCATTTACCGCTTAACCGCAAATCCCGAAGACGTGCCCGCTGTGCAATATGATAAGCATTATATAGAAGATATTGGTTTGTTGAAAATGGATATTTTGGGGCTTAGAAATTTATCCATGATTCAAGATACCGTGAATGCGGTTAAAGAAACAAGAAAACTTGATTTGGATATAGACAAAATTCCCTTGACCGATGAGAGAACATTCGATATTTTTAAACAGGGGTATACCATCGGCATATTCCAATTTGAATCTCCGGGTATGCGCAAATATTTGCGGGAGCTTAAACCGAGTTGCATTGAAGATTTGATTGCCATGAACGCTCTTTACCGCCCGGGACCAATGGATAATATTCCGAGATTTGTGAAATGCAAACATGGTTTGGAGCAAATAAACTGCTATCATCAGGACCTTGAACAGGTTTTGGGCGAAACTTATGGCGTTATAGTTTATCAGGAACAGGTAATGCGTTTGACTCAGGTTCTTTCGGGTTTCTCTTTGGGCAAAGCGGATATTCTTCGCAGAGCTATGGGAAAAAAAGAACCGGAAGATATGCTGAAAATGAAACCTGAATTTATTGAAAACGGATTGGAGAGAGAGTATCCGAAACCTCTTTTGGAGAAAATTTGGGATGACTTGAAACCTTTCTGCGGTTATGCTTTTAACAAAAGTCACTCTGCAACATATTCATATGTGGCGTATCAGACTGCGTATTTAAAAGCGAATTTTCCACAGGAATATATGGCGGCGGTTATGAGCTGCGAAAAAATGGAAAATTTGCCTATGATTGTTGATGAGTGCAAAAGGATGGGAATAAAAGTTTTGCCGCCGGATGTTAACAGTTCAAGATCGGCGTTTAATGTAGAAGGGAAAATGATTAGGTGGGGTTTGTCGCAAATTAAGGGTTGCGGTGAGATTGTGGCTAGAAATATTGAACTGGACAGAAAACAGCATGGTCCTTATAAAAATATTTTCGATATGGTGCGTCGCTTGCATTTGTACGATAAAGTTACTATAAACAAAATCGCGTTGGAGAGTTTGGCAAAGGCCGGTGCTTTAGATTCTTTAACTGGAACTCGTGCGCAAAAATTTGCTTCGGTTGAGCTTGCTCTTGCAGATGCTGCTTCGTGGAAAGTTAAAAAACAATCTGCGCAAATGTCTTTTTTTGGCTCTGACCTTGACTTGGAACCTGATTTGATAGAATCTACGGAGTGGTCTTTTTTGGACAGCCTTATGAAAGAGCAGAAAATGCTTGGTGTGCAAATAAGTGCGCATCCTTTGGATGAGTATTATGCGGAGATTAAGGGCTTTGCAAATTTTGAGCTTTGTTCTAGAGAGGCGATTTATGAACGAGTGGACTCTTATGTGAAAATTGCCGTGCTTGTGAGCGGCATAAGTGAAAAACCAACGAAAAACGGCGAGACAATAGCGATTTTAACTTTGCAAGACAAACACGATAAGTTGGAAGCTTTTTGCGGAACAAAAAAATGGGCAAGTTTGAAAGGAAAAATCTTTGAGGGTTCTTTAATAATAGCTTCCGGTATGTTAACAATATCTTCGTTTAACAACAGACCGCAATTAATGCTGGGTTCCTTTGAGTTTTTGGAAGATAAAATAAAGCAGGCAAAAACATTTTACATTAATGTGAAATCAGACTTGCTTGCATTGCAAAATACCGATATAGGAAAGTTTTTCAAAGAGCATAACAGGGAAAGGGGCTGCCCTCTCTGTTTTTATGTTGCCGGCGAAAACGGCTATCAATATAAAATGGAAACAGAGAAGTATAAAATAATGCCAAAAAAAGAAAACTTAAAAAGTTTAATTTCTATCTTTGGTAAAGAAAATGTTTGGTTTGATGATGAGTGAGGGAGCCATGAACATAATACCATTTATATCGTTGCTTAATGAGATGTCGCCTTATTTGCTTCTCGGTTTTTTTATTGCAGGGTTGCTCAAAGCGTATGTGCCCAAAGAGAAATATATCAAATATATTACCCAGCCTAATTTTCGTTCGGTATTATGGGCAACGCTTGCGGGAATACCGCTGCCTCTGTGTTCATGCGGAGTGATTCCTACGGGAGTAGCTTTGCACAAAGAAGGTGCGAGCAAGGGCGCGGTGATTTCATTTTTTATCTCTATTCCGCAAACAAATGTAAATAATGTTGTGGTTTCATATTCGCTTTTGGGACTTCCCTTTGCGCTAATACGTTTATTTGCCGCTTTTATTACAAGCCTAATTGGCGGGGTAGCTGCCAACAAATGGGGTAAAAATCTTTCAAGCAATGCTGCATGTTGCTGTGGCCATTCACACTCGGAGAAAAAAAATAAAATGCTGCAAGCCTTGCGCTATGGCTTTGTAGATATAATGAAAGATATAGGCAAATGGCTTATGGCAGGTATTTTTATTGCCGGATTGATTTCGATTTTTCTCCCCGAACATTTATTTTCAACATACTTAAATAATCCTCTGCTCAATATGCTCATTGTGCTTATTATAACCTTACCCACCTATACATGCGCCACAGGCTCAATTCCTTTAGCGGCAGTGCTTATGATGAAGGGACTGTCACCCGGCGCAGTCTTTGTGTTTTTGATGGCAGGACCTGCAACAAGCATAACGTCCATGACTGTGTTTGGGAAAGCTTTGGGCAAACGTGCCTTGTTGATTTATCTTGTCAGCATAATTACCGGTGCTTTGATATTTGGTTTGGCAATAGATTATCTGCTGCCGGCTTCGTGGTTTGCTATTGAGAAAATTGCTGATTTTCATGCCCATAACGATGGAATTTCCTGGTTCAAAACAGCTTGTTCTGTGGTGCTTGGAGGCCTATTAATTTTTTCTATTTTAGATAGATGAATGTTCTTCAAGAGATGAGTAAGTACGGCCATGAGCAGGTCGTTTTTATACGCGATGAGAAAGTAGGTCTTAATGCGATTATTGCAATTCACAATACCGCGCTGGGGCCTGCGTTGGGAGGTACCCGTTTTTGGGATTATGCCACAGAAGAAGAAGCGCTCTTTGATGTTCTGCGCCTTTCACGCGGAATGACGTTAAAAAGCGCTGCGGCGGGTCTTAAGCTCGGCGGGGCAAAGGCAGTGATAATCGGCGATCCTAAAAAGTTGAAATCAAAAGAGTTTTTCCATGTTTACGGAAAATTTATCGACTCGCTTGGCGGCAAATATTACACCGCTGAAGATGTTAATATGAGTGCTGCCGACGTTGAAATGATTAGTGAGGTTACAAAATATGTTTCCGGAACTCCGGCTGTGAGCGGCAACCCTGCACCCTTTACGGCGCGTGGTGTTTACATGGGTTTAAAAGCCGGTGCAAGCGTGAAACTCGGCACGGATTCGCTTAAAAATGTAACCGTTGCTGTGCAGGGGCTTGGCAATGTTGGGTATGCACTCTGCGAGCATTTGCATAAAGAAGGCGCAAAACTTAAAGTATATGATATTAATCCTGCCACTATGGAAAAAGCTTTGAAAGAATTGGGAGCAACCGCTGTTAAACCCGAAGAGATGCTTACAACGGAGTGTGATATTTTTGCACCATGCGCAATGGGAGCGGTGTTTAATAAAGATAATATAAAGAGCTTAAAATGCCGGCTTATATCGGGTGCAGCCAACAATGTTTTGATGGATGCATCTGTTGGCGACGCGTTGAATGATTTGAATATTTTGTATTTGCCCGACTATATAATAAACGCAGGCGGTGTAATCAATTGCGGCATAGAAATAGAAGACCCAAGCTGGCGTTATAATGTTGACGAAGTGAACACCAGAGTTGACGGCATATATAACACAACGCTAAAAATAATCGCTTTAGCAAAAGAAAAACAAATCAGCACAAGCAAAGCCGCAGATGAATATGCAGAGGGGATTTATGGAGGGTAATCGCTAGGAAGGCGATGCAAAATCACAAAAAGTTCCTATCCTTCCATTCTCTTGTGCTCTGGCTAAATGCGGTTAAATAATCTCCTATTTCCGCTCTGGAGCATTATGGGTGCATCAGGCTCTTGTTTGCGCAACTAAATGGGGCTGCCGCTCACGGGTCAGCGTTAGGTGAGTGAGCATTCCCGGGCGGGGACGGAGTGCTTGTGCTGGAGCATCGATTTATTTTTCTATTTTAAACTTCAATAGAGGATATTATGAAAGTATTGCGAGATGTGTTTGCTAAGCTAAATCTTAATGGAAATGATGCTTTGATTCATCTTTCGGATAGAAATTGGAAAAAGAAAGCGCGTTTTCCAAGTAGAGTTTATCGCTTATTGGAGAATAATATAGCTCCAAATGCTTTTTTTGCCTTGACAATAAACCGCTAATCTTGTTTTTGAAAATCCAAAAGATAAAATGGCTTTGCATAAAGCTATTTGGAACTTCAATGAAGCACCAATTGTGATAATTTTAGAAAAAGGTATTGTGGAGATTTTTAATGGTTTTAAGCTTTTGCGAGAAGAAAAAATTTTAGAAAAAATTGGTGGAAATGAAAAACTCAATGATTTCAATTATCTAAAATTAGTTACTGGAAAAACATGGGAAGAATATCAAGAAAGTTTATTTCGCGAGAACCGCATTGATTATAAATTGTTATCTAATATACAAGCGGCAAGAACGCTAATAAAAAAAGAATTTCCTGAAACAATTGATGATAAAATAAAAACTAAATTGACTAACGCTTTATTAGGTAAAACTATATTTGTTCGCTACTTAATAGATAAAGGAGTGAAAATAAGCTTTGAAGGAAAATCTTGTAAGTGGAAGAATGATGATTTTTGCCAGCTATTGAATTTTTCTAAAAGAGTAAAAAATTTTTTTGACGAACTAGCTGATAAAGATAAAGGATTCAATGGCGATCTTTTTCCTATAGAAAATAATGAGTACAAGCAAATTTCAGCGACAGTTTACTCAATCATTGGACGTTTGTTAAAAAGTGAGGATATGGGATCCGGACATTTTTCGTTATTTGATTTATATGATTTTTCAATTATTCCAATAGAGTTTATCAGTAACGTTTATGAATCTTTTATTGGTACGGAAAATCAAGCCAAGGACGGAGCATATTATACGCCTTTATTTTTAGTAGACTACATTTTGTCTGAAACAATTGAGAAACAGCTTGCAGAAACAAATAATACGAATTGCAAAGTGCTTGATCCTTCTTGTGGTTCGGGCATATTTTTAGTAGAGACATTACGAAAGTTGATAGAGCAATATTTGTTAAATAATCCAAGTACAAAAAGAAATAGTAAGCAATTTAAATCTGCCATAATAGAAATAGTGAAAGATAATATTTATGGTGTTGATAAAGATGAAAGTGCAGTACAAGTTGCTATATTTTCTATTTATCTAACCCTATTAGATTATTTAGAACCGCCAGAAATAGAAAGCTTTAAGTTTCCAGAACTTTTGGATAGTAATTTTTTCTGCGATGATTTTTTTAATGAGAGCGCCGATTTTAATCAGCTTAAAGAAAAAGACTTTTCATTTATTTTAGGGAACCCTCCGTGGATGCGAGGTAAAAATGAAAAGAAAACTCCTTTGTATGTTAAGTATATAAATGAAAGAAAAAATAAAGAAAAAATGAAGGAAGGGCCTATTGTTGATATTAGAAATAAAGAAATTGCACAAACATTTTTGTTGCGAAGTAGTGATTTTTCAAAAGAAAAAACAAAATGTGCCTTGATTGTAACAAGCAAAGTATTGTATAATTTACAAAGTAAAGATTTTAGAAAATATTTGCTACATAATTATCAAATTGAAAGAGTTTTTGAACTAGCTCCTGTAAGACGGGAAGTATTCGATAAATCTAACGATAAGGCCATTGCACCAGCTTGTGTGCTATTCTTCAATTACGCAAATGACAAAAGCACAGATAAAAATCTTATTGAACATATTGCGTTAAAACCAAGTCGTTTTTTTCTATGTTTAAGATGTTCACGATTAATCGACACGATATTCAGACGGTGCAACAAGATAGACTAAAAGAATATGATTGGCTGTGGAAAGTGTTAGTTTATGGTTCTTATTTGGATTTTAATTTTATAAAGCGATTGTATAGCGATTTTGATACCATAGGCGATATTATTGCTCAAGAGAAAATTATATTTAAACAAGGACTAAAGCGGAAAGATGGAGCAAAGCAAATAAATGTATCCGAACTAAAAGGGAAAATATTTTTAGATACTCAAAAAAAACAACTGAAACCATTTATAATTATGGAATCAACCCAGAAATGGGAAAGCCATGCGTTGATTTATTCTGCCCATATTCTCTTTTGATTGCGGGCGGGATACTGAAAGATTTTACTTCAAATGCAGCAGTTAATAAAAAAGAAAGAGTGTTTACGAGTTCAATACGCGCGTTGAAAATAAAAAATGAAAATCAATTACATATTTTATACTCAATGAATGCAATTCTTTGTTCTTCAGTTTTTTCTTACTATATACTTAATCTTGGAGTTTCATCTGGTATTGAAAGAGAAGAGTCTGAGGACGCTGAAATTGAAAGAGTTTGGTATTTTGATATTCCAAACATTTTATTAAAAGCACGGGAAATAGAAAAACATGAAGCTCAAAAATATGACCTAATGAAAAATATGATTAAAGGTCTTTCTGTAAAAGAACAATGTAATGATATTGTTTTGCCGCAATTAAAATTAAACTTAGAAGAAAAAGCTTTATTAGATTATGCAAATGACATAGTTATTCCCGTTCAAATGCGACATGAAAATCATGAAAAACATTTTCAGCCCCTTAAATTAAATGATGCTACGTTAACTGATTACGCCAATCTATTCATTGAACATTTCAAATCAAGTTTTGTTTCCGTTGGAAAAAAGTTTGTAGTTGAAATTTGGCATACGGAGCAAATAATAGGAATGTTTTTTAAAGTTATTCCGAAATCAGAATATAAAAAAAGTATTATTTGGTTAAACAAACAAAATGATGAGTCGGGCATTTTGCAAAAAATAGCAGCATTAGGAGCAACAGAAATTACTGACAAGCTATTTATCCAAAAGGATATAAGAGGTTTTGAAAAAGATTCTTTTTATATCTTCAAGCCCAACGAAAAACGCCTATGGCATAAAGCTATTGGCTATTTAGATCTTTATGAAATTTTAGATGCAATACTTAAAGCAGGAAAAAACAAAAAATGAGTGATTTTGCCCTAGATGCCTCCGGTTTTATTCATAATTCTACTATTTACGAACATAATTTCGAATGCGTGTTGTCTCAAATAATTGCATGCTACAATTTAATGAAATCCGATAATTGCTCAGTGCAAAACAATGAAAATTTTATTCGAGACGAAATTGTAATTGAATATTTGATGAAGAATGATGTTCGCAGAAGGATAGGTGCTGATTATATATTTTATCGGGAATTTCTTACAGCAGACAATGCAGGCCGAGTAGATATTTACGTGGCAACGCAAAATATTTTTCAAGACACGGATGCTTATTATACAATTGAATGCAAACGTTTAGATGGAAAAAACAAACTAAACAATGAATATATTGCCAATGGTATTATGCGCTTTACAAATGAAAGAAAATATCCTTTTTATAATGATACTGCAGGAATGATAGGTTTTGTTGTCGAAAAAATAGATATTCATAAAAACATCTCAGCTATTAACAAATTGCTAAAACAAGATTTTACCTGCATTAATACAGAAGCGCCTCTTACTCATAAAGCAATTGAATCATTTGAACATTCCTACCTTTCAAAACATAGAGTAGATAATGCTACAAAAACCATCTATCATTTAATGTTTGATTTTTCAGATAATATTGTTCATTCATGCCGGAATGAGCAATTATAGCAAATGCCCTAGATGCGGTAGCACTAACATTGATTACAAAAACAAAATTTGGTATTGTTATGATTGCCAAAAAGAGTGGTGATTTGGAGAAGATTTTTTTATGAGTACCTATCGTTGATAGAAGCGGCAATATTGCATATCAGAAAAGCGACAACATTATTGTTGATAGGGATGGGAGTGTTGTGGGGCGGCGGGGTTGATGGTATAAATTTAAGTTTGGGGAGCTTGTGGGGAAGGGCTGAATGGTTTGATGGTGGTTTATTGGAAATAATTCTTGCCAAAAATATGAAGTGTTATTTTGATAACCCATGTGTTTAATAGGAAACTTTATACTGTTTTTGGACAAATTTTAGTTTTTTTAAAAAAAATCATTTCTTCATAGAATGACAATAGATTTTGCTATATTACCTTTAAAACGTAAAAAAAGGTAGCTAATGCAAATTTATTGTGAAATTTCAAGCCGCGTATGGAAGCTCAAAGGCACGGAGTATAATGATTATTTATTCCCAATAGATTTAGCAATAAAAAACAGAGGTAAATTATGACTCAATTTGATATTGAACTCGAACAATACTACTGTGTTGTGCCCATACAAAGAGAACGTACTTTTGCAAATTTCATAGCAAAAGAATCAGAAGTTTATAAAATTGCACAAAATTTTTGGAAAAAAAACAATAGATCAATATTTGTTATAAAAGGGGAAGCAGGGTCAGGAAAAGCTCACGTTTTGCACGCAATAGGAAATAAAGTTCGGGATGCAAATTCAGATGCAAATGTCGTATTTTTGCAGTGCGATCTAGCAAATGTTGAGCAACTTGATAAAATTCTAGCGAAAACACGTAACATTGATTTATTGCTCCTTAATAAATTTGAAAGCGTTCTGGAGAAAACAAAAGAATTTCAAAAAAAAATAGCTCAACTCTTAGACCTTTTATTTAAAGGACATAACAAACCGATAGTCATTGCGTCATCGCTTCGCATTACTAGTATGCAAAGTGAATTAGATACTGAACTTTGGGATATTTTAGGAAATAGAGCCAGTAAAGAAATTAGTACTCCCTCTGACGACGATCGAAAGAATTTTTTACAAGAGATGATTAGGAAAGAAAATATTTTTATAACAATAACTGCCGAAAATAAATTTGTAGAAGGAACAAAAAATGAAAAAGCGGATGCTTTGACGGGAATGGTAAATGATCTTATTTGGATGGTTAATTCAGGTGAAGAAATAGATATTGAACATATAGAAAAAATTTTAGAAAACCATAAGAGAAATAAAGTTCTTTTTAATACTATTAAATTTTTAAATAAGAATCTTAAATATACATTTGATTATTTTCCTATACACGAAGAATCTGAATACAAATACGTTCTGAATATTGCGAAAAATATTAACAATGCTGAACCAGGTCTTTGAACCTTTCAAGGAGATATAAGTTTTGGTAAAACAATTTTACTCCACGCTATCTGGAATTTTACCAATGAAGAAAAGGAAGTTATTGCTGTGCGGTTTAATCACATAGAGAAAGATATTAGCGATTTTGAAAAAATAAAATTCCGTAACGAAATAAGAGTGCATACAAATATAGATATATTTATTATAGATGAATTTCAAGAGATAGATGGCTGGGAAAATGGTCAAAAAGTACTATTAGAAATTTTCAAGCGTATGAAAGATGGGAAAATTGTAATTATGACTTCAAAGGATATTAGTAAAATTAAATTAGATAATAATCTTAAAAATTTAATAAAAGATACTATCTCTTGTGAAATTCCGTTGCCTAATGAAAAAGATAGGATTTATATACTGAAAGAAAAAGGCTTGGGATTAGAAAATAATACGACTTTGAAACGACTTTGGCTAGAAGAAACACGGGGTAAGCCCATAAAGATAGTAAAAACTTTAGCCGAAAACATTGTTACTTCAATAAAGCAAAAGAATGAAAAAATAACTGAAGATATTATGAAAATTATTTTAGGAACCAATACATCTAATTCACATGAAGCCACGCCTAACATCGTATCAAGCAATGGTTCTACAAAAAAAACTTCAAAAACTTGCAGTATAGAAGAAAAATCAGAAAACTACCCTACCAATCAACTTGGCTCAGAGTCGTCTAAAACCGAATTAGACAAGACATATGATGCTATCGCTTTTACCAACTCGCTTGTTCTTGAAACTTTTAGATCAAGTAAAGCTGATATAACATTTAAGGCTATTGTTTTGCATAGCAAAATCCCCTCTAAAATTTTAAAAAAGAAAGAAAAATATAATAAAAAAATACATGCAGCTAAAGGAATATATAAAGATAGTATAAAAATAGCACGTGAAATAGCGGCATTTTTGATGAAGCTCGGAAAAAAAGATGATGGAACGCAAATGGATTTTCCTGACATTGCAAACCGTTTGGAAATAGGTGACAGTAGAACGGTCAAGAATTATTACCAAACTGTAGAAAATATGTTAAGTAGCAACAATGAAGTATACAAGGAATTTATTATTAGAGTAGAAGAAATTCTAAAGAAAGAGAGAAAAACTCCTGGATATACAGCCAATGCTATTAAGCAAATAAGCCAAGAACGCAAGGAAAATTCTGAGTCTTAAAATTTAATCTTTAATATCAAAAAATTGTTTTTTCTCGAATAATTTCCCCGTAATTGACTTGTATTCCCTTTGGAATTCTTTAGTTAAAAAAAAAATAAGCAATACCTTTCGTAATTAACTAGTATAATTAGTGCATTTTGATAAAAATTACCTTATTTCTATTTTTTTTGAATTTTTAAATTATATTATATAGTAGAGACATAGAGACAACGATTCAAAAGAAAAACTGAGACTAATGCTAAGAGAATCACGGACCATAGAAGTTGATTATTTTCAAAGTTATGATAATATTTATTTTGATAATTCACATTTAACCGCCCAAAATTCACCCACCAACCTCGGAGGTTTTATGACCACACTCTCATCTTTCCCTTCAACAGGCCGCTTTGCCATTATTACTTTGGCAATAGCTGTATTCACGTTCTCTTGTGCGGCTAAGCCAGAACAGCGAGTTAGATTGCGACAAGTAGAACAGCAAGTTCCAACAGTTCAAAAACAGCCAGCAGCTAAAGTAGCATTGGCACCGACGCAAAAACCTAAAAAGAACCCTCATCTTACCCCTCTTTCTAAACCTGATGAGGTGTCACATGAGTGCAAGTCTCTTGTTGAAGATAAAGAATTTTCAAAATCAGAAATCTTTAGCTTAATCGAATATATAAACCAGAAATTTAAATATTATTCACCATATATAAAACCTTACTGGCCTTATATTTTTGCATTCGTTTGTTTTTTTTGTATTAAATACATCAAGAAAGCCACTTTGCTCATAAGATGTACTTTATACTTGCTTATCAGATGGATTCAAAAATTTTTGGTAAACCTACAACAGCAGATGGACGAAGTCCAGGCAAGGTAAAAATAAACAATGAGTAAATCACAGTGTCTATTGCGCAATAGACACTGTGATCCGACAACGAATAAAATTTATAGACATAACGGCGTTGATAATGACGACGATGTAGTCAAAGGCGACAGTGCCTACATAGTCGTTCCTTATAAATACATTAGTTCCGTATTTATTCGTATTTATTCACTAAAAGGCCTTGTATTTTTCTACCATATTTGTTATATTTGTTGTATAAAAGGCGGCAGAAAATGATAGGAAAATTACCACGGACCCAGCAGCGCAACTTGTTTCGCACCATGCTCAAGGACTTCATAGATCCCAAGCATGAACTTGTCTTGCTTTCGGGCAAAATAGACTGGGAATACTTCGAGAAAGAATTCGAGCCGCTCTATTGCTCCAACAACGGTGCTCCCAGCGTTCCTATTCGCGTCATGGTTGCCTGCCTAATGCTCAAGCAACTATACAACCTTGGCGATGAAACCTTGCCCACATATTGGGTTAGGGATGTTTATTTTCAGTATTTTTGCGGCATGACTTTTTTTGAGCATGAGTTTCCCTTCAGCCCTAGCGACTTTTCCCATTTCCGCAAACGCATAGGCGTAGCGGGTTTTGAGAAGATTTTTGCATACAGCGTAAAGCTTCACGGCAGCAATGTTTCCCGGCAGGCTAAATTCTCGTTATCCGACACAACCGTTCAAGAAAACAACATCACTTTTCCCACCGATGCCAAGCAGTGCAAGAAAGTGATTGACAAATGCAACAAGATAGCAAATAGGGAAGGTATTCAGCAGCGTCAGAAATTTCACAAAGAAAGCAAGCAGCTTGTTCGCGACTCACACAATGGCAAGCATCCCAAGCGTGCCAAGAAGGCTAGGAAAGCAAAGAAGCGTTTGAAGACCATAGCCAACCATCAGATTCGCGAGCTTGAGAGAAAAATGGATGCTAGCCAAAAATTCATTTATGGTAAAACTTTAGAACTTTTCACATGTGTCGTAAACCAAGAAAGACATGATAAGGATAAGATTTACAGTCTGCACAAGCCATTCACCAAGTGCCTATCCAAAGGCAAGGCTCACAAGCCGTATGAATTCGGCAATAAGGTCGGCATCATTTCTGGCGGTGTCAAGGGCAAGAAGATCATACTCGCTGTCAAGGGTTTCATCGACAGTATTTTTGATGGCCATACCATTAAGCCTTTGCTTTCTCAAATGCAATCTAATGGCATAGTTCTTCCCAAAGAGATCGCCTGCGACCGCGGCGGCAAAGGTCAAAGCGAGATCATGGGTGTCAAAATTCTAATACCCTTCACCCCGAAAAAAACTGATACAGCATCTCAAAAAAACACCTTGCGACGGAAACACCGTCGCAGAGCTGCTATAGAGCCGATAATAGGACACATGAAGAGCGATTTCCGCATGGCGCAGAACTATCTTGGCGGCGTAGCCGGCGTTCAAATCAACGCGCTGATGTCTGCATGTGCTTGGAATTTGAAGAAAATGATGGAAAAGCTCAAGAAGAAATTCTTGCAATTTATTTACAAACCCTTTTTTCCACAAAATTTACTGCCAATA
>JAITUM010000107.1 GCA_031286305.1 Candidatus Fibrimonadaceae bacterium
GCAACAAATGCGAAGACCCGGACTGCGATGGCACGTGTGATACAAATTCGATCCTAACTCTCAATTCTCAATTCTCAATTCTCAACTCAAGCACCCCGCTCTACTACACCCTAAAAGGCGAACCTTTGGGCACGCAAAAACCCACAGTGCCGGGCGTGTATATTGAGAAACGTCTAGGCGTTGCAAAGCGGGTTGTTGTACGCTGAACAGCGTTGCCATGGGACATGGGAAGCGGATTGTTGTACGCTGAGCTGCGTTGCCATGGGACATGGGACAAGCGGAGTTCAGAGCTACATTGGCTGGGACAAGCGATATGCAAAGCGACGTTGGCTGGGATATGAGCCATGAACTTGTGCATAATCATGTCCCGACCAACGTAGTTTAGCACGCCGCTTGTCCCAAACAACGTCGCTTTGCATACCGCTTGTCCCATGTCCCAACGTTGCTATACAACGTTGCAACATTGCGCAACGGTATGGCAGGGCAAAGGGGGTAGCGGAAAACGCCCGTCCACCGTAGGGGCAGTACCTATGTGTCTGCCCCTTTGCCACGTAAGGCGGTTGCAGCGAGGGGGACATCCCCCATCCCAAGTGAGGTAACCAGCGTTTACTTTACTAAATTGTTCTTATGTTAAAATTCTCTATATTTGTTGAGCACGTAAAAAAGCTGAATTTCAAGTTCCTTCTTGGGCTTGGAGCTTTCTGTATTTTAGCAGCTATTGTGAATAATATACGCGCGCCGGAAGAAAAATCCGTTGAATGGATTGGCGGTCAAGAGATTTTGAAGGGACCGGAATGAAACGCTCGTCTATTGCCACGGTTCTGCTGTTGCTCATTGCCACCGCCCTTTTTGTTTTGGGTGTTTTTGAAATATCCTTTCGCGATACTTTTAGCATTGACAAATTCCTTTGGGATAATTACGAAGAAAAATTGTTCAAAAGCGGTTTGCCCATAATTGTGAAATATAATCTGCATATCTTTATTGGCATTGCAGAAACTATCTTAGCTGCACTGCTGATTATACCGGCATGGAGAATGAACAAGGTTTTGTCCGGAAGAATTTTGGAGGTTTTGTCGAGAGTTGGCATTGGAGGCATGTTCATCTTTGCAAGCTTGGATAAAATAGCCGACCCAAAAAGCTTTGCCATCTTGATTGCGCAATATCAATTTTTACCGCATAACCTCATTAATTTATGGGCTTTGATTTTACCGCAGATTGAATTTTGGTTTGGGCTTGCCTTGATAGCCACCCCTTTTGTTAAAGAGTGCACCTGGGTTATTTTAGGCATGTTCGCTGCTTTTATAATTGCCCTTGTATGGGCACTAGCTCTTGGTCTCAGCATAGTATGCGGTTGCTTTAGCGTTGAAATAGTTGAAGGCTCACAGTCAACAAAAGAGGCTTGGATAACCTTAATTCGCGATATTGTTCTGTTATGGCCAACAATATGGCTTTTAACAAGAAAGAATAAATGGCTGGGAAGCGGTTAAACATTTTTCTATATTAGGTATTATGTTGAGATTTACATTGTTACTTGCAGCGTTGATGTTTGCCTCATGTGCTTCTAACAAGGCAGTTACTCGTGACCATGATAAGGTCAATGAGGTAATGATAACTTTTGTCCAAAGGGCGCAAGCCGGCTTTTGGAAAGAAGCCATGGCAAGCGTTACCCCAATAGAGGCGGCTGAAATGATGGAAGACGGGCTGGTTGTGCTACCTGAGTACAGAGATGCCGTTGGTCGCATACGCCTAAGCAACATAAGGAGCATGAACCTAGGGCTAGACAGCAAAAAGCGACTAGTTGGCTTAAGAGCCGCTCTAGATGAATCCAACAACCAATCTCGTGCTCCGGATACTCAGGCAAACCTTGACATGAGAAGCTTTGAGAATCGCCCACCACCTCCTCCAAAAAGGGAAGAGCCAAAAGAGGCGGCACCAAAGCAAGAGGATGGCTTTTCTTCTTTCATTGAATCCTTCATAAAAGAAACCGTACCCGGCGAAGAAGAAGGCAGTGGTGGCGGCAGCAGCAGCAACGATGAAGAAGAAGAGGACGAAGACGATTATTATTAGTCGCTGATTTAAGTTATCCAAGCTCTTTTTGGGCTTTTTGGACCTGTTCCATTAAAGTCTTTTTTTCCGTGCGCCATAAATCAAAACCAAGCGCAGCAAGCAAGCCTAAAACTATTCCGCCAAAAACTCCGGCAACCAAAATTATCTTCGGGCGAGGCTTGGAGTAACCCAGAGCGCGGCGCGGAGATTCAATAACATCCAAAAGAGGCATGTCCTTGGCTTCTTCTATCTTCGCAAGCTCGTATTGCTTTTGAAGCTGCAAAGCCAGCTCCTGATTTATTGTCACATCGCGCAATAGGCGGCTCTCTTGGAGTTGAATCGAAGGGTCGTTCCATGAGCGGTTCTGCTGCTTGAAACGCAATAAAATCTCTTCCGACCTTCTTAGGTCAGCTTTAATTTCTTCAAGACGCTCTTCTATGAACTTGCGATTTTCCGATGCCTTAAAGCGCATTTTGTGAAGCAGGGTATTGTTTAGCTCTTCAAATACAGCCACATTAAAATCGTGAGAAAGCTTTGGGTCTTCAAATGAAGTTATCAAAGATATTATTCCAGTTTTTTTGTCTTGCTCGTACTTGACATATTTTTTCTTGAGTATTCTGCCTATGATTATTGACTGCAGAATTTTCTCTCTATTGTGCGCAATGGAATCCACTTCTATTTTCCAAAACTGCTCCAGCGTAATGGGAGCCAAGGTGTCTAAAACCTTATTGGTGTCTGCTATGAACCATTCTCTGTCTGTGAATTGCAAAAGAAAATCTGTTGATTTTATTATATCTTCCATGTATGCCGAGCCATCATCCGAGCCTGTACTCATGGATATCCCGGCAAGAGCCGCTAAAGCGGATAGATTTCCGGTTTGCTTTGCGGAAGATTGATAAACAAATTTGGTGGTAGTTTCGTAGAACCTGCTTGCAAATTTTGCATAAGCAAAGGCTCCGATAAAGCACAATATTGCAACAACGACAGCAAGTATTTTGTGTCGCAAAATCCTTGCTATTAAACGGGATAAGTCTATGTCGTCATTGGTATCCAAGCTTATCTCTTGGAGAACTGGAAGCGCTTGCGAGCTTTTTTGCGACCATATTTTTTACGCTCAACAATGCGGGCATCGCGAGTCAGCAGATTCGCATGGCGAAGAGCGGGTTTAATTTCCGCATTCTGCTCAACCAAAGCGCGAGCAATTCCAAGGCGTATGGCACCCATTTGACCGGATATGCCGCCACCACTGGCATTGACTATTACATCCCATTTATCATTGTTGTCCAAAACGGAAAACGGAAGGTTTGCCACCATGTTCTGGACCTCAGAATGGAAATAATCTTTGAAGTCGCGACCATTTACGGTGCGGAGGCCTGTTCCCTCTTTGAGGATAACGCTTGCCACTGCGCTTTTGCGACGACCTGTACCGCGGTAAATTTTTTGCTGCGCGGTCTTTTCTTTTGCGGGAGTTTTTGCTGCTACTGCCATAATTTTCTCTTAGATAGCTACGGGTTCAAGGGTTTTGCCGGTTTCTTTGTGCTCTGCGCCTGAGTATACTTTCAGTTTTTTGAACATGGTATGCCCTAGCGAGCCATGAGGGAGCATTCCCCAAACGGCGTGTTCAAGCGGATATTCCGGTTTGCGGTTTAAATATTGTTTAAAAGATACCCAACGCTCGCCGCCTATGAAGCCAGTGTGGTGAAAATATTGTTTAGTTTCTGCTTTTTTGCCTGTTAAAGCCACTTTTGCGGCGTTAATAACAACAACAAAATCGCCAACATCTGTGTTTGGCGCATAAACAGGCTTATGTTTGCCCATCAACAATTGAGCAACCTTGCTGGCAACGCGCCCAAGCGGCTTGCCTTCGGCATCTATAATTTTCCATTTCCGTTCTACGGTATTTGGATTTACAACTGGAGTTTTCATTAACGTCCTCAAAAATAACTAGTTGGACATGTAAATATAGAAAATTCAATGGGTTTTGTCAACTACTCCGTGTGTAATTATTTCAAGCTAAAAACAGCTCTTTTGTTCCGGTTTATTGTGTAAAACATCCATTTAAAGCAGAAAATAAATAATTTTCTTTATAGTAAATGCTGATTTACTCGCTTGGGTATGGGGTGTGGGGTATAGGGAACTGCACAAATAAACGACTAAATTAATCATCCTGCGGATGTTCACCAGCGAAATGTTCAGCGGGAAGGGAGTTGCTTAAAAACAATGTTTTTTTGCATTGCCGGTCCTATACCCCATACCCAAGCGAGTAAATCATTAATTACTATATTACCCTCATACGAAGTTTTGCCAATGTCAGATTCTTCCCTTTTCAACCTATCCGTAGATGGTTTCAGCGGCAGGCCAGCCGTTCTCTCTTTCAATTTGCAAGAAGGCCTCTACGGCGACGACCTCCTCACCGTCAGCCTGCTCTCCCGCACCGCTTTCCCAAATACCCTAGCAGGCAAAGAGCTAAGCTTTTCCTTTGAATTCGAGGGCAGAAAGGAATTCTTCAACGGCGTAGCAACAAACTGCTCAACCGAGCGAACGGCGGCAGAAGCTTTCACCGCAACCCTAAAAGCAAAAACGCATCAGCATCTGCTGGACAAAGAGACAAAAAGCACCGTTTACTGCAGAAGCGATGTGGA
>JAITUM010000117.1 GCA_031286305.1 Candidatus Fibrimonadaceae bacterium
GTCTCCGGAGCAACTAAGAAACATAACGCTTGCAAATGCTAACGAAGCCAATGCATAAGATAAAACTCTGATTTTAACCATAGAAGCCTGCCTCTAGTTGAAGAATATGTATAATATAGAATTTTTCTAAGTTTAAAGCTAAGGAGCTATACTTTATATGAGTAAATTAAGAGTCATTTTTTTTGTTTATATTTTGTGTAATCTCACTTTTGCTCAACAAAAAGATATGCCTATTCGGGAAGATAACGAAAGATTTTCCATTTATTTGCATCCTACTTCAATAGCAGGCTCGCTTCTTCTTTACAAAAACATAGATTTCTTCTATTTAACGGTGGAATACCCATTAAATGGACGTTACTCTCTAATAGCGGTTCCATCTGTATGGTCAGGGAAATTTCTGACACCTCATAATGGTGAATCCAAGCGCACAGATGGTCGCTACTATTTTAGATTAGGTTCCGGAATTGGCATTCGTCATTTTATCAACGGTAAGTCTGATGGATTTTATTTGCAGTTAATGCCAAGCGCATATTATACGAGCCAAGAGGGATATTGGAGCTATGAAAGAAATACATCAAATGCATTATATCGTAGCCTTGCTGACGGTGTAACAGCACGATATCACGACAAAACCATTTCTGGTTCTATAATAGATATCCTAGGTTACATTGGATATTCAGCGAAATTTTCTCGCATAAGACTTTTTTTTGATGTGGGCATGGGTTATGCATGGAATTCCTTGCATCCCGACCCTCAAGATAATTTGCCCCTTCTTTTGTGGAGTAGTTATAATAAGCATGTTTGGCCGCATTCTGGCGCTATATCTCTTGACATTAATTTAGGGATAGGTTTTGCATTTTAAATTGCATATTTCTATCTTTGAAAATAAGGATGCGTTTAGTCTCCGCAATAACCTGAACCCTCATAGTTGAAGTCTTTACGTTGTAAATAATAACCTTCGTGCTCATATTCATCGTATGAATCTGTGCATTTAACATTTTCTTTCGGACATTCGTCTAAAACAATGCCGGCATGTCTTTCATATTCAAGCTCAAGTTCTATCTTGTATCTATCGTTAAATATACCAGAAATTTCTAGGCAATAACCATAATCAATAAAGTTAAAAGCAAAAACATTCTGCTTTACGCAATAACCTGAATTCTCATAGTAAAAGTACTTATCATACCAGCCATCATAGTATTCAGAGCCTTCTGAGCATTCAACATTTTCTTTTGGACATTCATCTACAACAATACCTGCATGTTCTTCATATTCACTTTCAAGTTCTATTTTTTGGTTATCGCTAAACATACCGGAAATTTCCATACAATAACCGGCATCAACATAGTTAAAAGCAAAAATATTCTGCTTTACACAATAAGGCGAACCATTATAGTAAAAGTGCTCGCCATTCCAGCCTTCCCCGTATCTGGAGTTATATGAGCATTCAATATTTTCTTTTGGACACTCATCTATAACATTTATGGCAACCCCAGCCTCAGCAGCTTCAGCGCGATGCACAGCCGCCATAGCTGTCCGCTCGGCATCGCTAAACACACCGGAATATTCATTGCAATAACCAATATCAACATAGTTAAAAGCAATGCTATTCTGCTTTCTGCAATAAGGCGAATTATCATAGAGAAATTCCTTATACAACATCCCGCCTTCGGTTTCTCCTAATTCTGTGCTGCAAACATTTTTTTTTGAACACTCATCTATAGCAGTGCCACCCAAGCTGAAACATAAATCTTCCATTTCTTTCTTTTTGTCGGAAGAAAATGCCAAAATTTCCATGCAGCCTGACTTTGGTATATTGCAAGCAACTCCGCTACCAAAGTTGTCGTCACCACCAAGGCTACAATCGTCGCAATAACTATCGCTACCGCTACCGCAAGCGTTAAGAATAAATGCCAAGGCAAGCGCAAAGCCTGTCAGCGAAATGATTCTAAAAAAATTTGCTTTCATAGTATTGCTTTCCTATTTTGTTAAACCATGAATGTAATATAGAATTATTTTTCTATCTTTAAAGCAGAGGAGCCACATTTTATGAGTAAATTAAGAGTCATTTTTCTTGTTTGCGTTGTAGCCAGCGTTACAGGCTGTATTAGAAGCTGTTGCGATGATTGTACGTATGAGGAAGAAAAAGTTCCTGCATATGCTAATAGAAGCGGGGAAACAGTTAAAATAATCGCAATTGTAGAATATTACACATCAAATGGAGTAGTACTCAATAACCATGAAATATTTATTACCAATTACGATACTTTGCATTATGCAGGGGAAGAATGGTATAGGAGTATTCCTGCAAATAAAAGTTGCACTTTTATTTCATTTGGAAATTGTGGCAAACCAACTAGAATGGAAATGCATTTTTTAGACGATCCGCAAAAATGTTTGGTTTTTGACGGCCCAATAAAAAATGATGGAATTGATATACGCCCTTGGGATTCATATGAAAGAGGAAAAAAAATACCAGACTGGGCCAATTTTTGGGCAGGCATTGAGTACGTTTACACAATAACCCCGGAGCACAGGGCTATGGCGAAAGAAGAAGACTGCCAAAGTTCAGTAGATGAGTCCACAGTAAATTAAAGAGCCACATTTTATGAGTAAATTAAGAGTCATTTTTCTTGTTTGCATTATAGTCAGCGTTACAAGCTGTATTAGAAGTTGTAGTGAAGGTGCGTATGAGGAAAAAAAACTCCCCACATACGTTAATAAAAGTGGGGAAACGGTTAAGATGATCTCAATTGTAGGAGGTTATACACCAGATTGGACTGGAGTAGATGATATTATATATGAAAAATTTATTGCTGATGGTGATACTCTGCATTATATGGAAGAAGGTTGGCATGTTCCTTTGACTGTTCCTGCGACTAAAAATTGCGGTTTCGTTTCGTATGCAGACTGTGATAAACCAATTAGAATGGAGCTACATTTTTTAGACAACCCACAAAAATGCTTAATTTTTGATGGTCCAATAAAAAATGATGGAGTTGATATGCGCTCTTGGGACGGTTCATACAAAAGAGGGAATAGAATAGATGACTGGGCTGATCGTTGGGCAGGCATTGAATACGTTTACACCATAACCCCCGAACACAGGGCTATGGCGAAAGAAGAAGACTGCCAAAGTTCAGCGGAT
>JAITUM010000176.1 GCA_031286305.1 Candidatus Fibrimonadaceae bacterium
CGCAATGCCCATACGCTCAGAGAAAAGCCTTCAGAGTTCAGCGAGGAGGTGTTTGATAAGATTTTTGACATTGCTCGAATTTCTAATTTTACTCTTAGTGAGAGAGATAGTTATGAGGCTGCTATGAAGAATGAGCGTGACAGGTATGCTGCGTTGAAGTACGCTAGCGAAGAAGGCTTTGGTCGTGGCGAGACTAAAGGTCGCGAAGAACGGACTAGAGAGTTGTTTGCTCTTTGGGAGAGTGGTGTTTCTTTGACTGAGGCAAAACAAAAGTTTGGGTTATTATAGCAACAAGTCAATGCGTTGACCCTAGCAACGTCCTGGGCAAACGCACATGGCATTTCGCTATTTTCTATATTCCCCACCATGAACATATCCAAATATCTCATTCCGTGTATTTTCACTGTATCTTTGGCTCTTGCCCAGATGCCGTGGGAAATGCCCGTTTCAGAGGAAGCTTCTACTCCAAGCTCGGAGCCAGAACCTGAACCTTTCTATTCACCTCCACCGCCTCCTCCGCCACCGCCTCCGGCGTCTAGCAGAGAGCCTGCACCCGAAGCTGGCAAAACCATATTTGACAACGTTCGTGGACATGCCTACAATCCTTACGGAACCGTAGGAGCTGCAAGGACTGTAACGGATCTGGTGCTATTGCCAAGCGATATTCATGGGAAGAAATTCTTTTATGTTTCTCCAATCGATCGTTTAGGTTATACAGCTTTTGATTTGGGTGGTGCCTCTGCATTGCTAGGTCTAGATAATTCCGTAATGGGTTCCCCTGCGGCTCTAATTTTTGGCTATGCAACTCCAGGTTTTGGCTTAGCGCTAGATTTATCGCTTTCAAAGTCTTGGCAAACAACTGCAGATGATACAGACATAAGTACGACAAATCCCGGTGATAATATTGGGCTTTACTTTTCTATGCCAATGGGTTCCATGACTCTTTATGCAAATGCCAGCTGGCTTACTTATGATACGAGTATAACAATGGAAAATGATGGCAATAAGTCTAAAACAGACGCTTCCACAATAGATGCTAATGTTGGTGCGTTGGGTTCGGCTGGTTCCTTAAATTACGATGCCTATGCAAATGTTATTCGCACAGGTACCGCAACGAAAACAGGAAATAATACAACAGCTAGTAGGGATAGTCATTTAGGTCTTATTCTGAATTTTAACTTGGGTTATGCTGCTTTGCAAAGTGCAAATGCAAGAATGATAGCAGGTTTAAATAACGCTGTTGGCATAAGATTTTATGATGGGGCAAATGCTGAAAGTAACGACAATATAATACGTGCAACTATTTCTCCGAATATTTTAGGTGAGGTTGCTTTGGTTGATAATTGGTTCGCCTTTGGTGGAGCAATCCACAATCTAGCATTTCAAATAGGTGATGGCGACAGAGAAAGTGCTACTTCTTACATGGCGTTATTGCATGGTCCGAGAACAGAAGGCTTTATGGGCGTTCGCTATCAAAGAACCAATTGGGCATTTGAAGCACAGGTTTCCACGAATCCCTTTGGTGCCTTTGCTGGTAATAACATTTTCACAAGCTTTGGCGGTTTTGTATATTTCTAAGGAGGTTTCAGTATGAACAAAAAAATTCTCGCTCTCGTTTTTGCATCAGCAATATTCTTTCTCGGTTGCTCCGCAGATACCCTTGTGGCTTACAATCCCGATCCTAACCAAGAAGACTGGAAAGATATTGTAGATTCAGGTTCACTACCAGGTCCCGGTCCCGGACCTGGTCCCGGCGGCACATCATATTGCAGTTATACGAATGAATGCGCCAAAATAACAAGTAGTCTTTCTGCTAGTGATTGTCCCTTTAACATTACCACAACCTGCAACTCAAGCAACGGTAACTGGTATTGCTTCCGTACGAGTGGCAACTATGAAGGCGACTGCGACAGAATTGGTAGCTCGTATGCCCCTTCTGAATCTGCATGCACCTCTAGTGGCGACTGGATTGTCAATTATGAATTTTGCGATTCTCAAGCTAACGGTATTTACGACTAATAACACAAACGTCTATGCGAAAGTCCGTTAGGTCGTTTACTGGCGAAATGGTGCCTGCCAACGTTGTGCAAGACTTAGTGCTTGCGGCGGGGCGGGCGGCTAGTAGCAAAAATACACAGCCGTGGAAACTTGTCCTTGTTCAAGGACAAGTCCTGGAAAATTTACGCACAGACTACATAACGGCATTCGATGAAGGAAAAAAAACAAGCTTTGAATACATATATAGCCCGGACCCAATGCCGGAAGCTTACCAAAAAAGAGCAGTCGAACTGGGAAAAGCATTTCTGATACACAAAGGAATAGGAAGAGAAGACAAAGAAAAACGAAAAGAACACGATAAAGAAAACTTCAAATTCTTCGGCGCAAAACAAGTATTCTTCTTAGCCATAAACAAAGGCGAATACGGACAAGGAACGTTCCTGGATTGCGGACTGTTTTTGCAAACACTAATAACAGAACTGAACAGCAAAGAACTCGGATGCTGCGTGCAATATAGTGTAATGGCATACCCGGATTTGCTGCGCAAACACATCCCAAACTCCGAAAACCTGCTGTTCCTGCTCGCACTGCCATTTGGATACCCAAAAACAGATAACATAGCAAATACCTTTATATCAACAAGAGAACCATTAGAAAATTTCTTCAGGGTGGTGGAAAATGTCATTTGAAAAAAAAATTCTGTGCATAGGAGCCGGATATGTGGGCGGCCCAACAATGGCAATGATAGCCAAAAAATGCCCGCAATACCAAATAAAAGTAGTCGACATAAACCCAGCACGCATAGATGCATGGAATAGCAACGAATTACCCATCTACGAACCGGGGCTAAAAGAAATTGTAGAAAACGTTAGAGGCAAAAACCTGTTCTTTGGAACAGACATAGACGAAAGCATAAAAGAAGCAGACATAATATTTGTCAGCGTAAATACACCCACAAAAACCTTTGGATTTGGAGCCGGCAAAGCAAGCGACTTGCAATACATCGAAAAAACGGCACGCAACATCTTAGCCGCAAGCGATAGGGGAAAAATAGTTGTAGAAAAAAGCACCCTGCCCGTGCGTACAGCAGAATCCATGGAACGCATCCTTAACGGCAATGACAAAGGAATGCGCTTTCAAATAGTGAGCAACCCGGAGTTCTTGGCAGAAGGAACCGCAATATCAGATTTGGAAAACCCCGATAGAGTATTAATAGGCGGACACCCAAGCGAAGAAGGTTTAGCGGCAGTAGAAGAAATAACAAAAATTTACGCCAACTGGGTGCCAAGAGAAAAAATCATCACCACAAACTTATGGAGCTCCGAGCTTTCAAAACTAACCGCAAACGCTTTTTTAGCGCAAAGAGTCTCCAGCATAAACAGCATTAGCGCCCTTTGCGAAAAAACCGGCGCAAACGTAGACGAAATCGCAAACGCCATAGGCAAAGACTCACGCATAGGTTCAAAGTTTCTAAAAGCATCCATTGGCTTTGGCGGCTCATGCTTTAAAAAAGATATCCTCAACCTAGTATACCTGTGCGAACACTATAACCTGCCGGAAGTAGCGGATTATTGGGAAAATGTTGTTAAAATAAACGAATGGCAAACAACACGCTCGGTAAAAAGAGTTTTGCGCTCCCTGTTCAACACAATAACCGGCAAAAAAATCGCCGTTTTTGGATTTGCATTCAAAGCAGACACCAACGATACCCGCGAAAGCCCCGCGCACTTGGTTGTGAGAGAGCTTTTAGACGAGCGAGCAATTCCCGTTATCACCGATTACAAAGCCCTGCCCGATGCCAAGCGGGATTTAAGCGATGTTTTAGACAAAGTTCAATTCACCGAAGACCCTTACGAGGCAGCAAAAGATGCTCATGCAATTTTGCTTTGCACAGAATGGAAACAATTTGCGGCACTGGATTGGCAAAAAATTTACGATTTAATGAGCAAACCGGCCCTTGTATTTGATGGTCGCAACATTCTCGACGGTGAAAAACTAAAAAAACTCGGCTTTGAATTCATGAGCATAGGCAAAGCTTAGGAATTTTCTACCTTACTCTCATGCCAATATTTTTTATTGCAATAGTATTATTTTTTGTAAATGCAACCTTTGCCCAATATCAAGGTTTGACCTTGCAAAATTGCATTGAAATAGCTAAGAAAAATTCTTTAGACTTAACCGTAGCAAAACTTTCGGAAAAAACAGCGACCTCTTCCCTTCAGCAGGCAAAATATGCAAGACTACCGGGGCTGAGTGGCAACGTTTCGCAAAGAGTTAGCGATAACCCCCTAGTTGAAGATTCTGAAGTCAGTTATGGTTTTAGCATGGGCGTGAATTCGTCTATGCCCATTTTCACGGCAGGCAGAATAGGTCACCAAGTGAAACGTGCGGGGTATTTAAAGGAAGTTGCAGAGTTAAATTCGGAAGCCGTGTCAAAGAATTTGTCTGAGCTGGTGATTGAAGCTTATATGCGGGTTTGGTCTTTGATAGAATCGGAGAATTCCGCAAAAGCTTCGCTTGCTCTTTCCAAAAGAATGCTTGCAAGAGACTCCGTGCTGTTTCGCTCGGGCAGCTTTACGGCAAGCGATTTGGCTTTGGCTTTTGCCCAAGTTGCAAGCGATAGTTTGAACTTGCTGCAGGTGCAGAGCAACTTGGTTCAGAACTACACCGCACTTCGCCAGCTTTTGGAAATTCCGGCAGGGGCCGCATTTTCTCTTTTGCCACCGGACTCTGCAAAAACCGAAGCTACGGAAAGTTATGCAAACTTATTGGCTTTGGCACAGCAACATTCCATAGATAGAAAAATGGACTCACTTTCCGTTTTAGCAGCCACAGAAGCCATTGGCGTTCAAAATGCGTATCGCTATCCAAGCATGTCTCTGAGCGGCTCGTTAAGTTCCGGGCTTCGCTGGGAAACTCAAGACCCTAAGTATCAAACTCAAATGAAAAATAGCTTTGGTTATACCGCCTCCCTTAGCTTGAACATTCCCATTGTGGATTGGGGTTCCGCCAAAGATGGAGTTTTGCAAGCACAGGTTGCACAAGAGAGAGCGCAAATCGCGGCCATCAACACACAAAAACGATTGGAAAACACCATTGAGCGATTAGCTTTGCAAGTTGAAACTTACCGCTTGCAATGGGAAGTTTCAACCATTCAAATGGAAGCGCAAAAACTCTCTTTAGACAAATCCGTTCAACAGCATGAACTCGGAATGCTGGATATCTCTTCGCTAATACAGCAACAAACCATTTTCAATAATTCGCAAATAAGGCATAATCAGGCAAAGTATAGCTATTTATTGGGAAAATCTCTTTTAAACTTGCAAACGGGGAAATTTTGAGATGAATAAAACTATTGGAATAGCGTTTTTCTTTTTATTAGTGCCCTTGCTTTATGCAAAACAAGCTCCAAGTGTTGGGCATTTGGCCATGTGTTCGGGAGTTAAGCAATGCTTGAGCTACGATTTGCCTCAGTGCACTGTGGAGGAGAAAAAACCAAATCCGAACATTAAATATAATGCGGAATTTTGCGCTCCTTATGTAGAATTAAGAGGGCGTGGTTTGCGGCCAAGCAACCACAGAACGCATGATTTATATCGCTACATGGGGCGGCAATATAGAATTGTATATCAAATTAACGGAACAATCCCCGTTTCAAAAGAAACCATGATATATCTTTTTGACAACATGGAATTCACGGCTCAACTTGTGAATGCTTACAGAAAAACAAAGTACTCCATAAGGTATGACACCAGAGATAAAAAGAATTTTAGCGGAGACAATGGCGGCAATATGCAAGGTCGTTTTATGTGGTTGTTATCTGATAGCGCCGGTACAAATCCCGGTATGCACCATGTGTTTTTCGGTTGGGGCAGAACAAAAATTGCAACTGCAAATTTTTCCGGCACAGCAACCGCAATTTTAGACTTAAAAGAAGTTAGCAAAAACTCCGTTGCTTACGAATTTCGCGCTATAGTTTCCCCAAGCGGTCCGGCAATGAACGTTGCTTTGAATCTTTTTAGCGGTGTGATTAAAGGAATGATAAAGTCTATAATAGAAGATATTGAAAAATCTGCCAGCGAATTTGCCAAAGGTAACCGCAAGCCCATTGAAGCTTACGCTCCATTCAAAGACCGAAAATGGCAAACAAATTTACGGGAATTCGACGAAGTAGCGAAGAAGTAATGATAAAATCGCATAAAATGCAGACTTTTTTGTAAAAAAGAACCGGAATGTTGTTTAAATGCAGTTTAACCCTAGACAAAACGGGAAAAATATTCTATATTTAAGCTACATAATATGATTGCGACGGTTTTTTTGGACATTTTGCTTGTCCTTTATGTCTTTGCGGGGATAGGTTTGGTTTTATACGGATTCAACTGCTACTTCAGCATATTCCTATTTTTGAAGAATTTTAAGAAAAATCGCAAAGACGATAAAGAAAAACTGGAAGATTTCTTAAAAAATTTAGATGTTAACAAACTCCCAAAGGTCACGACGCAGTTACCGGTTTTTAACGAGGGCACCTGTGTGGAGCGGCTCATAGATAGCGTTTGCGCTATGGATTACCCAAAACACCTCCACGAAATCCAAGTTTTAGATGATTCCACAGATGATTGCGTGGAAATTTCCACTAGAAAAGTGGCTGAAATGAAGGAAAAAGGCTATAATATAACCCTGTTGCACCGCGTAGACCGCAAAGAATTCAAAGCCGGAGCGCTAAAAGAGGGAATGGCGCATTGCGAAGGTGAGTTTTTGGCAATTTTTGATGCAGATTTTGTGCCTGAAAAGAATTTTTTGATGCACACCGTTCCATATATGATGATGGACGAGAAGGTTGGTCTGGTTCAAGGGCGCTGGGGGCACTTAAATAGAGGCGAGTCAGGGCTTACACTGGCGCAATCCATAGGAATAGACGGGCACTTTGTTATAGAACAGTCTGCTCGCAGCTGGGGTGGCTTGTTTATGAACTTCAATGGCACCGCAGGCGTTTGGCGCAGAAAAGCCATAGACGATGCCGGTGGCTGGGAAGGTGATACCCTCACGGAAGATATGGATTTATCTTACCGCAGTCAGTTGGCCGGCTGGAAGATGAAATTTGTTTTTGATGTGCTTGTGCCGGCAGAGTTACCCGCAGATATTAACGCCTTCAAAAGCCAGCAATACCGCTGGGCAAAAGGCTCCATACAAACCGCTATAAAAGATTTACCGCAGGTTTTTGCTTCAAAAGAGTCGCTAAAGGTAAAATTCCAGTCTTTTATGCACACAACGCATTATTCTATACATCCGTTAATGCTGTTCACGGCCATGTCTGCGTTTCCGCTTTTGGCTTTTGGGCATTCAAAGCTCGGAAGCCTCCCGTTTTGGGTATTTACCACCATTTTTGCCACCATAGCCCTTGCAGCGGTGGCTCCATCAACTCTTTATTTTGTAGCGCAAAAATTCTCAGGTTCCGTAGGCTGGAAAAGGCGCATGGCCGCTCTGCCGCTTTTGATGAGCTTGGGGGTAGGTATTGCCATTAGCAATACATGCGCAGTGTTTTCTGCTATATTTGGCAGGCAAAGTCCATTTATCAGAACTCCTAAACAAGGCGATGCAAACGCAAAAAAGTTCAAACAAAAGTTCCCTAAGTTGGCAGTCATAGAAATGCTTGTTGGTGTTTACTGTGTATTTGGTCTGTTGCAATATATAGATGCAAGAATCTTCTTGATAGGTCCTTTCCTTGCTCTTTATGCCGTAGGCTTTTTGGCTGTGGGCACTTTGAGCTTGCTTCATTATATAGGTAATATAAGCGGAGAGACATCATGAGAACTTTGATTGTTGACGATGAGATTTTTAATTGTAAGCTATTGCAAACCATATTGAAAGAGTATGGAGAGTGCACCATAGCTATGAACGGCTCCTCGGCAATTACACTGTTTGAAGAAGCCTTAAAAACACAACCCTACGATTTAATTTGCTTAGACATAATGATGCCGGAAATGGATGGTTACGAAGTTTTGCGTACCATACGCAACATGGAGCAAAAAGCTTCAGCAAAAGCAAGCCGCATAATTATGGTTACCGCATTGGAAGAGCAAGAGGACAAGGCAAAAGCTTTTCACGAAAACTGCGATGGTTATTTAACCAAACCCATAGAACGAAATCTGCTAATAGAAATGCTAGCTAAGATGAGTTTAGTAACGCATTAACTCGTTGCTTGGGACATGGGACAAGCGGAGTTCAGAGCTACATTGGCTGGGCATTAAAACAATTTTCGTAAGAAATTCTTTTTCCACACGGGGGGCGGTGGTTGGGGCAGCTCTTTGCGCACGGAGCGAAGCCAAGAACTTAGAGGAATTGAAAGCTCGCGAGGCAAACCGTCCATAATCGAATCGAGTTCCATTAAACAACTGTAGGCAGAGCTTACCCTTCTAGCCGTTTCTTTTGCTAACATTCTGCACACAAGGCGGCTAAGTTCGCTCGGAACGGTGTCCGGAAAATTCGAAGGGGATATGTTTCTGTTCAAAATATTTCTTGAAGTTCCCTCGGCATCTTCGTCCCTAAAAGGATGCTTGCCGGTTAACATTTCAAACGCTATTATACCAAGGCTGAACAAATCCGATAGCGCGGTTGCGCTATCTCCTCTAACTTGCTCAGGGCTCATATAAGCTGTTGTACCAAGGATGGTTCCGGGAATGGTGATGTCTTGATTTGCAACACGCGCAATTCCAAAATCCAAAAGCTTGGTTCTGCCGGCAAAGTCAATCATTATATTTCCGGGTTTTAAATCTCTGTGCACAAAATCCTTTGAATGAACATGGACAAGCGCATTGAAACAATCCCAAAGCATGGAGCAAGTCACCCAAACGGGAGGGTTCGGAGTTTTATCCAAAATCTGTTTGAGACTCCAGCCGTTTATAAATTCCATAGACAAATTGAGCTGACCCTTTTCTAGCCAATACCCATAAACCTGAACAATGTTGGGATGATTCACAGCGGCCAAAACCTGAACCTCTCTGTTGAATCTCTGCACAAGGTCTTCAATGCCGCGGAGCGCAAGCTGCATACGCTTCACAACGAGCATCCTGTCGAGCGAGGGGTCGTGGCAAAGCCAAATCTCGCCCATGGAACCTTGCCCAATGCAATCATGCACCGAGTATTGTCCTATTTTTTCGGGTGCTTTTCTTTTCATTCGGGAAGTCTAACGAGCATTAACAAGAAAAGCAATTCGCTATCACTGCCGGCGGGTAAAATTTCGCAAAGGGAATGTTCGCCATTCACCAAAATCTGAGACTCTTCCGTGCCGCAAAGCTTTAAGATTTCCATGAGATAGCTAACATTAACTCCTAAGTGCAAAGGTTCGTTGTTATCCGATTCTTGAACTTCATAGACACATGCTATTTTTTCTCTGGTGCGCCTGGAGCCTACAGCCGAGATTCTCATTGTTGAGTCTTGAACGGTGAGCCTTGCACTGTGGGTCGCTTTATCGGTTGAAGCATTTACTCTCTGCAAAACTTCCAGCATTTCTGCGGTGTTGAACCTGATTGAAATGGGTAAAACTTTTGGAATAACAGGGCGCCATGCAGGGTATGGACCTTCCAATAATTTTGCAACAACCGTTACATTTGGGGTTTGAAATTTCAAGTGTGTTTCGGTGAAACCAAGTGCAACTAAAGCATCGGAATCGCCGGTAGCCGCTACGGCAGAAAGCATGGCTTGAATTGCGCGCGGCGGAATTATTGAAGAACGAGAAAACGAAAGTTCCTCATCTTCCGGTTGAATGTATGCTCTTGAAAGCCGGTGGCTGTCTGTGCCAACGGAAACCAGTCTGGATTCTTCCGCTTCTAATAAAATGCCTGTGAGTGAGGGGCGGTTATCGCTGTTTTTGCTTACGGCAAAAGACACTTTTGAAAGCATGAACTCAAGAGCCGGAACTTTAAGCGTAACGCTGCAATCGGGGTTTATTTCGGGGGTTTTAATAAAATCTTCCGAGTTTCTGCCTGTGAGGTCTGAGTCTCGCTCTTCGCCCCATGAAACGGTCATGTTCAAGCCGCTTGCAGAAATTGAGAGTTCTCCATCCGGAGCGTTTGCCACTGTTTCTACAAAGTCTGCGGCAGCCACGGCTATTTCGCCATCTTGTTCTCCTTCCACCTCAATATTCAGGCAAAGACCTAGACCTGTTAAATCGTTTGCTGTTATTTCAAGGGTGTTTCCTTTTAAGCGGAGTAAAAAGCAACCTGCTATTGCAATAGCGGGTTTTGAAGGTATCACCAGCTTTGAAGCTGAAAGCGCTGGAGATAAAGCTGATTTTTGAGCAAGAAATTTCATTTGGGTAATATAGAAAATGCTGACTTACCCAAAATCCGCTCTACTACACGTTAAAAGGCGAACCCTTGGGCACAATCAAACCCACCGTCCCGGGCGTGTATATTGAGAAACTTGGGAAACAAACGCAAAGGGTTATTGTACGCTGAGCGACGTTGCTCTACAACGTTTTAACATTGCGAGCTAAAACAAAAAAGTAATCTGAAAGCCTGTTTATATAGATCATCACAAAATCATTTATGGTTATGCCGTTCTCTTTTGCATTGCATAAAATTCGCTCTGCTCTGCGGCAGACTGTACGGCAAACATGAGCTTCTGCGTTCACTTCGTTTTCGCCCGGAACGTTGAAGCTCTTTAAAGGCTCAAGTGTGGAACTTATTTTATCAATTTCGTTTTCCAGTTCTTTAATATGCGTTTCATTTATGCTCGGCATATTGTTCCATTTTTTGCCATCCGGGGTTGCAAGAATAGCTCCTATATCAAAAAGTGTTTTTTGAACTTTATCTAAAAAACTCACTTTGCAAAGGCATTTCAGTCTGCCGGTAAAAGCATTCAGCTCATCCAATGTTCCATAGCATTCCAACCGCAAATGCGATTTGGAAATTCGCTCTCCACCTATAAGAGCTGTGCAACCTTTATCACCCGTCCGCGTGTAAATCATAGGAGCAATTTAGAAATCTTTACCCCTAATGCTGAACTATTAGCACCTTGGTTTTACCGTGGGGGAGGTGCCTGTAATATAAAATTCCAGGGGGGAGTTTTTTTGGAGGAGTCCAAACCAGGTCTTCGGGTTTTTCGGACTTGATTCTTGCCAATAGCATGCCGTTTGAGGTGCGAATTTCTACGCCGCTGGAGTTTTCAGGCAAGTGTTGGAATTTTAAAGGCTTGTGCGGGTTCCAAGGATTGGGAAAAGCAAAGAATTCACCTTTGATCGGCGGTGGGGGAGGCGGTTCATACGAGGTTTCAAGCAAGCGAGAAAGAACCCAAATGGAGGAATCACCAAAATTCAATGAGGAAACTTTAATGGCAGGATGGATATTTGCGGGCGGTTCATTTGTTTTCAAAACAAAATCAATGGCGCCTGCCGGTAAATCCCAATTGTTGTAAGTTTCTTTTATCTTCCACTCAGGCCACTTAGACATGTTTTTGGAAAAAAGCGGGTGTGGCGAAGAAACTGCCCTTTTGCCGGAATAAAAAATATGCTCGGTGTATTTGTTAAACAAATCATCAGAGTTTTTGCCAAGCGAATCGGCGAGCCTTGCCAATTGCATGGTAAAATCATCTCCGGAATATTTAGCAAAATAACCCAGTATCGCAGGGTCAAAACGCGCACCTAAACCCAGTTCGGAGTGCAAAAATAAATATAACACCGCATAACCATAACCACATCCGGGATCACTTCTGCATTCATGTTCCATTGGTTTGCCTGCATCGGCAAAAGCTCCTGCCGGTCCTGTTAGGTAAAAAGTGTTTCCAATACGATAATAACCGAAAATATAATCTGTATAGTAATCAATTCCTGCGCCAGCTTCTTCTACTCCGGTTGCACTTGCTTCAAGCCAAAAACGATTTTTTGAGGTTATATCGACTTGTGCCAATTGAAAACTGTGATAAAGTTCGTGAAAAATGGTCATTTTTAAGGCAGCAGGCCAGTTGTTGCCTTTAATGGAATAATCTCCGTGTATAGGCGAATCGAAAGCTGTATCTGAAAGTTTTCCGGCGCAATTTGCACCGTATAAAAAATCGTTTTCCATATGTATTTGCGTTCTTTTTGAACCCGGAATTCCGGTTGTTATGCCAAAGGTACCGGTGTACACTCCTTCTTTTTTGCGCAAAAGCCCGGTGTCTATAACTTCTATGGGGTAAAATCCTGTCGGAACTTTTTTTAGATAATGCTCTGTGTCCTGTACTCCCTGTATTTCTTTCATACCAATAACATTTTTGTGGTATCTGTAAGCCTCTGCTGTATACTTAGCAAGGGAGTCTACAAATCTTTTGGTTGTGGCGTGTGCTCCTTCCAGCGTGTAATATATAATAAAGCCTTGACCATCTACAACGAATTGTGTATCTAGAACGGCTCCGTAATAGTTTTCCGGAATGCAGTTCGTAAATCCCGATTTTAAAAGTCTTTTTGGAGGGTTTTCTAAATCCATTGCATATTGCATGGTTCCGCAACGCGCAAAGCCTTGCGAAAAACCCATCGCTATAAAAGTAATTAAAACAGCCCAGCGAAACACATGGGTAATGTAGAAAATAGGATTTCAAAAATCATTGATTACTATATTTAAACAAGATGTATAATGTTAAATCAAAAGAGGCGGCCGAGTTTATTTGTCATCAAGAAATTTTGGGGACTTTAGAATATGCTCAAAAAAATAAGAATAACCGTGAATTAATATTGCAGATAATTGACAAGGCGCGCGAATGTAAAGGGCTGTCGCACCGTGAGGCGGCGGTTTTGCTGGAATGTGAACTGGAAGAATATAACAAGGAAATTGAAGAACTTGCAAAGCAAATAAAAGAAAAGTTTTACGGCAAACGAATAGTTATGTTTGCACCGCTGTATCTATCCAATTATTGCGTAAATGGCTGCATTTATTGCCCGTTTCATTCAAAAAACAAAAATATTAGAAGAAAAAAATTGTCTCAGGAAGAAATTTGCAAAGAAGTCATTGCCCTGCAAGATATGGGGCATAAACGTTTGGCTTTGGAGAGCGGAGAAGATCCGGTTCATAGTTCCATTGATTATATTTTGGAAAGCATAGGGACAATTTACAGCATTAAGCATAAAAACGGAGCCATTCGCCGAGTGAATGTAAACATTGCCGCAACAAGCGTGGAAAATTACAAAAAATTAAAAGATGCCGATATTGGAACATATATTTTATTTCAAGAAACATATCACAGAGACACCTACCTAAAGCTACACCCAACAGGTCCCAAGCACAATTACGATTACCACACCGAGGCAATGGACAGGGCAATGGAGACCGGCATTAACGATGTTGGAATTGGCGTGTTATTCGGTTTGCATCCGTATTCTTACGATGTGGTGGGTTTGTTGATGCATGCCGAGCATTTGGAAGCGACTTTTGGGGTTGGCCCACACACCATCAGCGTTCCGCGTATTATATCCAATAAAGTTAGCGATGATGTTTTTGCAAAAATTGTTGCTGTCATTCGCATTTCCGTTCCATATACCGGAATGATTATTTCCACAAGAGAGAACGAGCAAACGCGAGCGCGGGTGTTGGCGCTGGGCGTATCTCAAATAAGCGGCGGCTCGCGCACCAGCGTTGGTGGATATGTGGAAAAAGAAGTGGGCAATGCACAATTCAAGGTTATGGATAATCGTTCTTTAGATGAGGTAGTTGGTTGGTTGCTTGATTTGGGTTATGTCCCAAGTTTTTGCACTGCTTGTTATAGCAAAGGGCGCACAGGCGAACGCTTTATGAGCATGGTGAAAAGCGGGCAAATAGCAAGCATTTGCGATGCAAATGCCTTGATAACGCTAAAAGAATATTTGGATAATTATGCAAGTGAAAGCACACTCCTTCGGGCATCCCGAAGGAATGTGGTTAATGATTAAATTAAGACGCTTTCTCTTCCTTTTCTTTCTTCTTCTCTTTTTTCTTCTTTTCCGTTACATGCATACCGGGTTTATGAGCTTCTTTCCAGGCAGCGTGTTCATCGCTGCGGTTTTTGAAGTAATCTGCGGCAGAGAGATAAATTGTGCGCTGGCTGTTGTTCAGTTCGGTAACTACAGCAGGAACTTCATCACCTACTTTAAATGCTTCAGCAGGAACTTTTATGTAATCTGTGCCCAGTTTGGAAACCGGAACAAGACCCTCAAAACCACGAACAAGCTCAATGATTGCGCCACGGTCAATAAGGCGAATTATTTTGCCTTTAATCTCTGCGCCAACCTGGAAATCGCTGTCAACAGAATCCCATGGATCATCTTCCAAGTGCTTCATGGAAAGAGAAATGCGGCGACGCTCGCTATCTACTGCAAGCACAACGCACTCCACCTTATCGCCTTTCTTGATTATTTCGCTCGGATGGTCAATCTTCTTTGTCCAGCTCATGTCTGAAACGTGAATCAAACCATCAACGCCTTCTTTAATCTCTACGAATGCACCGAATGTAGCAATGGAACGAACTTCGCCTGTAACCTTTGCGCCCGGCAAAAGTTCGCTTTCAATGGATTCCCACGGATCAGCTTCAAGCTGTTTGGTTCCGAGAGAAATACGCTCGTTTTCGGCTTCAACTTTCAGAACAACGGCTTCGATGTCTTGACCAACTGTGAAAAGTTTGTTGGGGTGCTGCAAATGCGCACTCCAGAACATTTCCGAAACGTGAATCAAACCTTCCAAACCGCTTTCAAGCTCAACGAATGCGCCGTAATCGGTAACAGAAACAATTCTGCCTTTGACTTTTGCACCTTCGGGGTAGCGTTCTGCAACATCTTTCCATGGATGCGGATGGAGTTGCTTAATGCCAAGCGAAATGCGTTCTTTTTTATCGTTGTAGTCCAAAATAACTACTTCAACTTCTTGGCCAATTTGCACAATTTCCTTTGGATCGTTAATGCGTTTGTAGCTCATGTCTGTGATGTGCAACAAACCGTCAACGCCACCGAGGTCAATGAATGCGCCGAATTCGGTGATGTTCTTAACAATGCCCTTACGAACCTGATTCTTCTCGAGGGTATCCAGAACATTGCCACGTTGCTTGTTGCGTTCATCTTCAAGCACAACACGGCGGCTAACCACAATATTTCTGCGGTCTTTGTTAATTTTGATAATTTTCAAATCATATTCCTGGCCAATCATAATGTTGATGTCTGGAATTTGACGAAGATCAATTTGCGATCCGGGTAAGAATGCCGATATACCGAACAAATCTACTTCCACACCGCCCTTTATGCGGCGAGAAAGAGCTCCGCGCACAATATCGCCTCTCTCGTAAGCTGCATAAACCTGTTCCCAAATTCTCAGGAAATCGGCTTTTTGCTTTGAGAGAACCAAACGACCGTCGTCGTTTTCAAATTTGTCTATATAGACTTCGATTTTTGAACCTACATATATGGGTTCGCCCTCTTTAAATTCTTCACGAGGAATTATGCCTTCGGATTTTCCCTTGACATCAACAAAAACTTCCAAATCATTGACTTGGCGTATGATACCTTCTATAACAACTTCCTCTTTAAAGTCTTTGAGGGTGTTGTTATAAGCCTCCATGGATTCTGTTGTGGCAATTAAGCCTTTGTTTTCCTGTTCTGCATTCAAGATTTCATCTAAGTCTTCTTGAGAACCTGCTTTTAACGTTTGTTTTGACATTGTAACCTTTTGGGTTGTGTTCAAAGAGTCTTTGCAACGCGCCACCTCGCGAACGCTTTGCAAAACTTTCTGAACTTGTTGTTGGATTGTGATACGCGAAGTGTCTATTTCAATTGCATCTTTTGCCTTTAAAAGGGGAGCTATTTCTCTTTTTGAGTCTAATTCGTCTCTTTCCTTTAAATTTTTTTCCACGGTTTCCAGGGTTTCGCTCTCGTTCCCTGCAGCCTGCAGTTCAAGCAGCCGTCTTTCAGCCCTTGTTTTATAATCTGCGGTTAAAAAGAACTTGTGTTTAGCTTTTGGAAACACTACCGTTCCAATATCGCGCCCGTCTAAAACGCAAGGCTGCTCGGAACCAATTTCTCTTTGTTTTTTTGTCAAAAATTCCCTAACGGCAGGTAAAGCACTATATTTGCTAACCACAGCACTAACCCTAGGGTCTCTAATCTCATTTTCCCTATTAACCCCATCTATTAAAATTTGGTTGTTTTTATCGAAAGTAATGCTAGCCACTAGCCACTGGTCACTAGCCACTTTCTCGTTTTCCGCTACCCATGCTGCAGCCCTATACATAGCTCCGGTGTCCAAATAGGTCCAGCCAAGCTCCTTGGCTACCATTTTTGCAGTGGTGCTTTTGCCGGTTCCGCTAGGTCCGTCTATTGCGATAATATTTTGGGCATCTTCGTTTGCCATAAGGTGAAGCTCAAATATAGCAAAATTTATCGAGTTTGTCAACTAAATGGCGGATTTTATTAGGGGATGAGCCGTGCGAAGCGCGGGTAACACCCCGCAACGCCCCGATTTTGGACACGGTTGCACAAAATGCACAGTCACGGTCGTTACCAGCATTAATTGCTAATAGCACAAATGTAGAAATTTTAAACCATTTGTTCCTCAAGCCACTTTTCAAAATCCATTGTATTACCGGATAAGTTATAAGCTTTTGTCATATTTTCATGAGTTGCTTCGGTATTCGGATGTTTTGCTCCAAGCTTACTCAAGCGTATACGGTACGCTTTTACATACCACTCAAGGGCTTTGGTATAGTCGCCCTGGTCGTGAAAAACTACCGCCATGCCGTTATAGATAGTCGCAGTATCCGGATGCTCCTTGCCTAAGACTTTCTCAAAAATTTCCAAAGCATAACTATAATACTCCAATGCCTTGACATAATCGCCCTGAGCGTGAAAAACTGCCGCCATGTTGTTATAGTTAGTCGCAGTATCCGGATGCTCCTTGCCTAAGACTTTCTCAAAAATTTCCAAAGCATAACCGAAATACTCCAATGCCTTGACATTATCACCCTGAACACGAAAAACTTCCCCCATGTTGTTATAGTTAGTCGCAGTATCCGGATGCTCCTTACCTAGGACTTTCTCGCAAATTGCCAAATCATAACCGTAATACTCCAATGCCTTGGCATAATCGCCCTGAGCACGAGAAACCCCAGCCATGTTGTTATAGTTAGTCGCAGTATCCGGATGCTCCTTGCCTAAGACTTTCTCGCAAATTGCCAAACCATAACCATAATACTCCAATGCCTTGACATAATCGCCCAGGTCGTGAAAAACTACCGCCATGTTGTTATAGTTAGTCGCAGTATCCGAGTGTTCCTTACCTAAGATTTTCTCACGAATTGCCAAAGCATTACAATACCATTCTAATGCACGGCTATAGTTTCCAAGATAACGATTTCCAAACCCTCCCTTATTATATAAGTATGCGATTTCTTCTTGTTCTTCATCGGCTGTCAAAATCGTTTTCGCAATATTCAAAAATACCTCTACATGAGGCGTTAGGTCTAAAAAACGATTATGACTTTCAATTTTTCCATATTCAAAATCATACGATTTTCTGAAAAGCGACAAACAACACTGTGCCCATTGCAACTCATTGCCTATCTTACTCCGCACAAT
>JAITUM010000225.1 GCA_031286305.1 Candidatus Fibrimonadaceae bacterium
ATATTCCAATACATTTGAATCATTGAGGTGTTTACACGGTTTGCGATAACAACTCGCGTTTGTTTTATTTCTGCAACAACCTGCTGCAGAATCTTCGCATAATTTTTATTTGAGGAAATGTTTTGTTTACCCATGGTGGTAATGTAGAAAAATTATCTCTTTGGTCTCCTTGGACAAGTAACGATACCCTTTGGGAAGACCCTTCTTTTTGGGAGGAACCGGAATTATTTAAGCTATCGAAATTAATAAATACTATGAGGAACAAATTAGAATTTTCTCAATGGTATGAATATATTTGTAAAGAATGGGATAAGTGGCAAGAACAACTAAGTGCTTGTCGCAGTTTATTTTGGTTTGACTTAGAAAATGATATTAAATGGTAAAAAGGAAACTGATTGTAAAATCGAGCAGACAAATATTATTAAAACAGAATCGCGTTAGGTTAATTGTATCTGTAGTTATAGTCATAAAAAGTAAAAGATTGTCTTTTGCTCTTATAAACGACACATGCTTTCTATAAAGAGCTTCTTTTCCATTTTTTTTCGCTCTTGATCTTTTTTTACAATGCTAAATTTTTTCGTAAAGTTTAATATTTCATCAATAGAAATCCTATTTTTACCACTAGATAACTCAGGAAAATAGTGTTCTTCCACCTGACCCGATTTTGAATCATATCTATTCACTATTTTACACAATTCTGGACCCCAATATCTATAACCGTTAAATCTTTTTTCTTTAATTATTGTGTCATTGCCCCAATATCCTGGAATTCTTCCTGTTTCTATTTCGATAAACTGTTTGGTTTCTCCACAAGAGTATATTGCGGCTAATGTTTCTGTCAAAAAAACCGTTACTTCATTTTCACCCTTAACAGCCAGTCTAGTTTCTTCACCAAATAAACTACCGTATTCGTTAACACCATCAAAGTTGCGGTGTTTGACACTATAAATATCTTCAATATATAAAAGCGTGTCTCTACGATATTCGCTTGTTTTTTTGAACTTGGAAAAGTGGTCGTTTCTGGAAACAGAGGTTAAGTATTCTCTTGTGACCGTATGATCCAAATATTTATCAATAATACTCATTGTCCAAATATAGTAAATAACTAGCTCAAACTTCCAGCTTGTTGCGTAGATCCTCAGGGCTAACGCAGCTAAATTTTGAGTATGCCCAGCAAGTATCTTGAGTCCTATCCAGCTTTCAGCCTTTTGCCCTGCGCTTCGTAAAATTGTCATTTTTCAGCAGATTCAAAGCTATGCGGCTTACCACCGAGAAATTCTGCGCTACGTTTCCGGCACGCTTGCGGCTGCGATCCTCATTGAACGCAACATCCAAAATCCAGTGCAGAGAATTCTCTATTCTCCAGTGAGAACGTATGGACCGGTTCAATGATGCAAGTAAAGGCTTAAAAAGGACATCTCCTACATCTCAAACACGTTTTTATTAAAATTCCCTTCCTCAGCCAATGCCCGAACCTTTTTCCAAATAACTTCACCTAATGGTATATTGCGTTCCATAGACACAACAAGATCTTGAACGTCCATAAGAACAATATTGATCCGAGTCCCTTTTGAGAGAGAGTCAAGAGCTTCATCTGTATAGCCAGAATAACTAATAAACAAACCTCTTGTAAAAGTTGACTTATTAGAAACTTTATCTTTGAAATTTATTAAATCAGCCCTATTGATCTTTTTTGATGTCCATTTTGCTTCTAATAAATAAACTTCATCCTTCAATACAAAACTACCATCAATTTGTTCACCTATTATTTTAAATGCACCACGTGGCTCGAGACCGCTCGCATCAAAAAGCGTGTTAAGATATTTTTCAAACGCATGACCTCTTGCTTGTGGCGTATCTTTGGAAGTGCTTAGCGCGATTAATTCTGAAAGATATTTTGAGAAATCAAATGACGGCTTAGGAGTTTCTGTTTTCGTAGGTGCTGAAGCTGATGGAGTACTTTTTCTACCGATAAGCCTATTTCCTATTTCTGCACATTCATTAAAAAGCGCACGATTATTATCATTTACCAAATTGAAGGTTTGCATATAGCGTAGTAATTCAAGCAACAATTTACCTACGATAATATCACTTTCGTTTGATACGATAGCTTCAAGGTTCTTTCCCTTGGACATTCCATATTTTGCGTATAGATCATAGTCAGTCTTTTCAAGGATAAATTGGCCGTATGTTGCATTTGTAAAATCAAGAACATAACCACCATTGTTAAGAAGCTGGCTTATTTTCTTTTTCTCTATAAAGTCAAGCGTTGACATTTTGTGTCCTCCTTATGTTTTGATAACTCATTGTAAATATAGATTATTTTCAATACTTATTAGGGTATTTTTGTGGTGAGTATCTTTTAGCAGAGGCTTTATAATTTTCTAGGGGAAATCTAGAAAATTAATGATTAATACTTTATAAATTCCACTACTCAATAGTCGCCTTAATGCGGTTAAATAATTTTTCAGCAAGCTCATTTTCAGTTTTCCATATAATAGTATTTATTTGTTTTACATCAAAATGAATGCCATCATTGAATGAATCTTCCTTACAAACATGTATTACTTCTTTGCCTAAACCAGCAGCATAGCCAGCTTCGTAGTATACTCCTTTGTTATGTTCGGTAAATTCTGCAACAATAAATTTGCTTTGTTTTATTTCATACAGCATTTCTGGAACTATTTGATTATTGTGTTCAATTTCATCCATGATTCTAGGAATATATCCCGTATCTAGAATTGCTTTACGAACGGCTTCTCTGGCATTTTTCATACTTTCTGCAAAAGACATAGCTACAAAAACTTTTTTGCTATTTAACGATTGATTTTTTTGAAGCTCATCAATTCTTTTAAATCCATTTGGCAACAATGTTATTAAAGCTCCTTCAAAATTACTTGTGCCACCTTTAATGAAATTGTTTTCTTGTAAATAACTTTGAATAAATGCGACTTGACTATTTCGCTCTTCTTGAGTAGTCTCAGAACCGTTAGAATTATATCTTTTTACAAAAAGAGCACTACAATATTGTTCATAGGTCATTTGAAATGAGCTACCATCATATTTTGATAATTTTGAAAAACCAAGAAGTATCGTGTCTATTTTTTCACTGAAAGTCCGTGGATACCAAGCTTCTATTTCTTGCTTAGTTATTAAGCGAGCAAAAGGATATTTTTTTTGCGTTTCTTTAAATTCTGCTTCTGACCCTAAAAAGCAAAAATACCTCTTATCTGCAATTGGTGAAGAAATTTTGCAATTATAATACAAAAATGAAGCTAAAAAATCCTTACTGATATCATTTGCAAAATTATACCTAAATCTTCCGCAAGTATCGCATTGAATAAAAGCACTATCTCCGTTTAAAGGTTCTACTTGTATATGAGAATTTCCACCACAAATGTAACATTTTGAGTTATCGTTCATTATACTTTACCTCCTTCTTTATTATCAGTCATTTTTTGATACCTCTCCATCAACACCGCCACAATCTCCGCCTCACTCATATCCTTACCAAACCCATACAACTTCATAACCTCCCTATCCAAGGTCTGATGCGTCTTCAACAATTCAGGCGGCATAGCCAGCGGGTCATATAAATCTGCAAGTGAACTTTCTGGAAATTTTGTTCTTGCATCTAAAATACCCTGTGCCAATCTTTCAATCTCAGCCTTCTGCTCGTCCGTTGTATTTGGCCAAGGAAAATTATTATAAACTAAATCACTTGAATAGCGATAATCACTTTTTAATCTCCCACAAACAACCCTCATCCAAGCGTTATGTACGTTTGATGTTAAAATTCCAAAATGATACCGAGTAGCATCTGCTATAGTAAAAACAGCATAACTCACAATAACCTCAGGTGACATAAAACCAATAGGTATGTAATTTCTTTTTTCTGAAGATATAACAGGGAATAATATATAATTTGTTGAAGGTTGATGTAAAACTGAAAATGTAGTTGGTGTTGCCGCAGTCTTTTTTGTTGCTTCGCGATTTGAACTAAGCCTAAACTTTTTAACCGCCTCTATTCTCTGCATTACATGAGGCATTTGCCTTAACTCATTCGGCGGGCAATTAAGAAGCCATAAGCAATAACGCATTTGGTTATTGATGAATTCTTCAGAACCCATATAGCGTTTAATATACTTTTTTGATAACGGCTCCTTCTTAATAAAATCGTCATATTCATTTGCTTCAATTACTAAGTTTTTATCATCATACATTTCATTACCCTTCTGCATTTTAGGCACTTTACAAATTGGCTTACTTCTGCGCTCAATGAAAATTGTTGGCGTTTCAATTAAGTATGGATTTATATTTGGTTCTGTCTTTGTGTAGCTAAATCCGATTATAACACAATGAACCGCCGCTTTTCCCTTTGCTTCATTATTCCATTTGAAAGTAGGAATACCAAAATTTATATAGATACCGCTTTCAATTAATGGTTTCCACAAAACGGCTACTTGTTCGCCTTGTGTTATTGAATTTGTAGAAACAAGACCGCATTTAATTGTTGTCCCTTTCATATAATCAGCAGATTTTTTATACCACGCACAAACATAATCTAAATTTTTTATATTTCCTAAAACATTCCTCATATCAATTTTTTGTTCATCATTTTGCATTTTATACCCCACAAACGGCGGATTCCCCAGCACATAGCTCAACTCCGCCTTCGGCACAACGCTCTCCCAATCCATACGCAACGCATTTCCGCGAACAATCACTGCGCTGTTTTTCAGCGGCAGGCGGTTAAATGGAAGCCCGAAATGGCCAGCCACAAGATTGTTCATCTGATGGTCAATAAGCCACATACCAACGGTTGCAATCTGACAGGGAAAATCCTCAACTTCAATACCATAAAACTGGTCAACATTCACCTTGAGCATAGGCGTCATGTCCATGACCCGCTGACGGGTAGGGATTTTTATCTTCAACACTTCAAATTCCAATTCGCGCAACTTTCCATAAGTTACAATCAAAAAATTTCCGCAGCCACAGGCCGGGTCAAGGAATTTCAAACCGGCAATTTTATCATGGAAATGCTCAAGGGCGGCTGGGTCGGTTTTCACACGGTCAAACTCCTGCCAAAGCTCATCCATGAACAGCGGATTTATCAGCTTTAAGATATTTTCTTCGCTCGTGTAATGCGCTCCAAGCTCACGCCTTTTGTTTTTATCCATAACGCCTTGGAACATGGCTCCGAATATGGCAGGATGAATTTCACTCCAGTCAAACTCTCTGCATTCCAAAAGAAGCTTCCGCATTTTTGCATCAAAGCTGGCTGGCGGCAGACGACCAGCAAACAAAGCACCGTTTATGTAGCGGAATTGCTTCAATTCATCAGAAAGCAATGTTTTCTTTGCCCGGACATCTTCCGGCATATTGAGGACTTCAAACAAATCAGAAATCCTGTGCGAAAGGTCGCTTCCGTCCTCCTTGGAATCACTGACGTAGTAATAAAAATCGCTTTTTAGGAAAATTCCCGTATCTCCAGCAAACAGGCAAAACAACAGGCGCACAAGATACACTTCAAGGTCGTGGTCATCATAACCATGTGCCTTCAAAGCATCGTACAGGTCGGCCATTTTTTCGGCGGCTTTGCTGTTAAGCTTCAACTGATCAGGGCGAACGCGCTCGGTGGTGTACCCGGCGATGTTGGCAAAACGGCGTATGTGTTTGCGGAGCTCTTTGGTTTTGAAATCCCATGTCTCGTTGGTGGAACGGCGGGAAAGCCGGATGTTTTCAAAATCAGATACCATCCATAGGTCGGGAACATCTTCAACGGGGATGCTCACCATATATTGCCTAAGCTGTTCAAAAGCATCATCCAGATTTTCGCCTTTTGATTTCATCTCAATGGCTATTTGGGTTTTCCACAAATAATCAATCCATTTTGTGCTATTGCTGATTCGGGTTTTCTCTTGGAAGGTACCAACGCCAGCGGCACGAGCATCTTCTACACCAAAAACACGCAAAAGGGCTTCTATAAAGCCTTGGTCTTGCTGTTTTTCACTGGTCGCACCAGCCCAGCGTTTTGAAAATGCTATGGCATTGGCTTGTATTTCTTCCCATGATAATTGCATAATAAAAGCGTCCTTGCTAACTAAGATAGAAATCTATTTTTTTGGGGAAAGCCTTCCCCTCGCTCCAACCGCCTGCGGCGGTTTACGCTACCCCTTCGTGCCCATAACACAATCTCCATATTTTAGGGTTTTGCCATGCAAATTGTAGATTTCCATGGCAGCTGGGTTCAGACAAGGGGCAGTGATGTTTTAGGCGGTGGCTGAGAATGAAGCAATTTTACATTTTGATTGCCAAGCAAAGACTTCATTTGTAAAATAGCAACGCCATTTAATTGTTTTATCCGTTCTTGCGAAGACATATTTTGACGAATTAAAAGAGCGTTTATGCTTTCCATATTTGATAAAACAACCAACTGTTCTAAAGTTGCGTAATCTCTTATGTTGCCGTCTGTTTTGGGGTTTTCTTTCCGCCATTGGGCAGCTGTTTTGCCGAATAAAGCTACATTCAATATTAGGTAATATTTGAATTCCGGACTTAACCAGGAAGCAAATTCAAATGCTATGTTTCTGTGTGCGAATGTGCCGCCGCCGTATCGTCCGGCCTTGGAGACTATTCCTATGGCGTTTGTTTTTTCGATCCACTGTTTCGGTGATAAGGCGAATCCGGACTCCGCACTCAACATTTTAACCTCACGGAATCCCGTTAGGTTAAAATTGGGATTGTTCATTTTTTCCCATAGGCCCATATAGTTGATGGAGAAGCGTGTGCTTAACCAGTGGGATATGACGGTGGCTGGTATTTCAGCGTTTTTATGCTTTGCCATATCCGTCAGCGAAATGTAATCGTCTTGCCTATGCGCAAGGACAGCAACTTCCGTTCCTTGCACACTAATAGTTTCCTTTTTGCCCATAATGCAATCTCCATGTTTTAGGGTTTTGTATTAGGGCGACGTGAAATGCAGAATAATAATATTCCCTAATGATAGGGAATGTAGAAAAAATTTTCCCCCCTCGTGCCTTTTCTGAACAAGCTTTCGTTTTTACTCATTACATAATCCTCCCTTCATTCCGCCATTTTTCACACAAATCCGCATCTGCCTTGACCTTCCAATATTCAAACGGGTCAACATCATTGTTAACGTACAAGGCACCGGCTGGTCCACACATTATTTCTTCTATTGTGGCTGTCGGGTCGCCTTCAACAATATTCATTGCGCCTATCGGCATCGTAAGGTGTGCCAATCCATCTGCTCCCGGTATTTCACAATTATCCGTGAACATCTCTCCGCCAACCAAATCAATACCATCACTCGTCACATCGTAATTAGGCCCAACAATGCGGGAAACAATAGTGTTACCAATCTTACACAATCCATTTCCTCCGTTTCCGCTCGAGCTGCTACGAACATCCTCCTTCTCGCTGCTGCTGGACTTGCCGGTCACATCCTCCCACAACGAACTACTGCTTGGGTCAACCTGTGGCCCGCCGCATTCCCATGCCTCTGGGTACATTTCGCAAATGTCTGGTTCGTTTATGCTGGGGCCGCCACCGCTTTCGTTGCTGCAGGCATTGAATGTGAATGCCAAGGCAAGTATCACACCTGCCATCATGAGAATAGATTTTGTGCTATTCATATTATACTCCTTGTTTTCTTTTTCGCCTACTCTTTTTCCCGATTTTCAGCCCTTCTCGCATAACAAAAAACCTACCTTTTTTGGTAGGTTTTTAACCCTCGAAAAGTTGACAAAAACGCAGTTTTTTTCTATATTTTGTGCATAACAAATAAACCTAGGTTTTTTGTTATATGCTGTTTTTTCCGTTAAAACATCGAAATTAACCCAAAAACGCAGCTTTTCCATCCTAAAAATCCTGCAAATTTTGTAAATTCTGATTCAGACAATATGCGAAATTCACTCAAAAAGAGAGTTTTTTTGTTGACAAATAGGGGACCGAGCAAATTTACTCTAAAAACGCTAGATTACGCATTAGGACAAAATTGGCAAAATACTCACAATCATATTCAGGGCAAGGCACTCCGTTCCTGCCCGGGAATGCTTACTCCTGTGATGCTGCCCGTGAGCGGCAGCCCCATTTGATTGCGCAAACAAGAGTCTGATACGCCCCTACAAACCCTCGCCGTTAAGTGGTGGTTAAAAATATAGTAAGTATCGCACCAGACGCATAGCCCAATACTGCAAGCGGAGTTATTTTTCTCAAATACCAACCAAAAGAGAGGTTTCTATCTATGCCCATAGCCGCAACACCGGCCGCAGAACCTATTACCAGCATGGAGCCACCCGTTCCAATACAGAATGCTATGAATTTCCATAAAAAATCGTCTTGCGGATAATTAGAAAGGGAATACATTTTCATTGTGGCGGCAGCCATAGGTACATTATCAACTACGGCAGAAAGAGCACCTAAAATAGCTATTATTATATTGGTATTTCCAATACTATTTTCTAATATTCCGGCAAGTGAGGCAAGTTGACCAGTTGCATTTAGAACTCCAACCGCAAGCAAAATACCGGCAAAGAATAAAACACTGGGCATATCGACTTCCTTTATCACCTGATAAGTACTGAGGCGTTGCGGGACAGGGTTATATTTTTTGCCGATAGATTCAACTGCGGTCCAGAGAAAACCCAGAGTAAATAACATGGCAATATATGGCGGTACATGGAAAATAGTATTGATAACCGGAACCATTAAAAGACCACCTATGCCGGCGGCAAATATCGCATTTCTTTCAAATGAAGGGGGAGCTTGGGTGGTAATTTGCAAATCATATTTAATTTTGCCCTTTATTAAAAAATTTAAAATGATTAAGGGAACAAGTAATGAGACCATGCTTGGCAAAATGAGAGTTTTGATTATACCTATTGTGGAAACTTGGCCGCCAATCCAGAGCATGGCGGTAGTTACATCGCCAATGGGGCTCCATGCGCCACCGGCATTTGCAGCTATAATTATTATGCCGGCTAAATAAAGCCGCATTTTTGAATCTTCAATAAGTTTGCGCATTAAGGTCATCATAACAATAGTTGTGGTTAAATTGTCTAAAACCGCGCTTAAAAAGAAAGTTAACCAGGCAATTAACCACATCAAGGTGCGGGCATTATTGGTTTTTATACGCGATGTTATTATTGAAAAAACATCGTTGGCATCTACTATGGCCACTATGGTCATTGCTCCCATCAAAAAGAAGATTATTTGAGTTAATTCACCAAAACATTCAAAAAGTTGTTCATTTGCAAGGTTTAGGTCTCCTGAAAATTTGAACCAGATTAACCAAAGTAAGGTTCCAAGAGACAATGCTCTTGCGGTTTTGCTTATTTTTATGGTATGCTCTAAAGCGATGGCAACATAACCAAGCACAAAAATAATGGCAATAATGGTGAGAAGCATAGGGTAAACTTAGGTAAATAAAAAGAATCCATGTTTTTTTTTGAAATTTTAATGGATAAAAAGTAATTTTGGTAGGATAAAAAAATGAAAATGCTATGGCGTTGACCTGTATTTCTTCCCATGACAATTGCATAATAAAAGTGTCCTTGCTAACTAAGATAGAAAGGTTATAAACGGATTAAAGCTGAAAGCGGGATAATTGAGAAAATAGATTAAACTATTTTTTTGGGGAAAGCCTTCCCCTCGCTCCAACCGCCTGCGGCGTTTTCCTGCATTTTCCTTAAAAGCCCATCTACAAATGCTTTACCAAGTGTGCAGGTATGCTTATTCCGCTACCCCTTCGTGCCCATAATGCAATCTCCATGTTTTAGGGGTTTGTATTAGGGCGACGTGAAATGCAGAATAGTAATATTCCCTAATGATAGGGAATGTAGAAAAGTCATCTCACCAGCAAAAACTGCGCACTACGGAATTGCACTGCGCTATATTATACGCATCAAAAATTACTGGTACTCTTTAATCCTTCACGCAACGTACGGAAATATCAGTGAGCTTACTGCCGTTGCTTTGGTTCACGAGACTGTTATCGTAGGACATGTACCGACCGTAAGCGGTAGTAGCATTGCTCTCGCTAGCACTCCACCAGTAGCCGTAGTATCCGGCAGGGCTGAAATTGCCATTCACATCGCGAACACCACCAGGCCATGCCGAAAAACCGTAATCGTTCGTACCATTACCATTATCGTACCAACCAGTCGTTAACTTCAATTTAGTTCCCGGATCAGAGCCCACAAAATCCCTCAGCGTAATCCATTCCGAATCGGTAGGAACATGGAAACCTTCGGGGCAGACACCACGATGAGGAGTGTTTATCCTACAGTCACTATCTAAAAAGCTACGAGTATTATTGCATTTAGAAGGCAAATCCATCGCTGTTGCCCAGTTATAAAGCCTGCCATAATTGCAATTATTATTGTAGCATACGCTGCCTGTTGCATACATATAGTTCAAATTTTCTGCCATCCAGATCTGCGTGCCTATCTCAATCGTCTTATAGATTTGACCGCCATGCTCTACGGAACCGTATGTTTTCCTGGTTCCATTAGAGCAATATTCCGTAGAAGGATCGTACCAGTCAGTTCCGCATTTCTCTTGCAAAATATCATTCGAACATCGCTGCGTTGTCAGATCATATTCCTTACCACCACATCTATCATAAATTTGGTCGTCTATATTTGAGCAAAAGTGAGTTTCTGGATTATATGTTTCACCGCCGCATTTAAGCTGAACTTTGCTTCCAATGCAGAAGTGAGTTTCTGGATTATATTCTAAACCACCTAAACCACCACATCTATCGTAAATTTGGTCGTCTATATTTGAGCAAAATTGATTATCGAAATTATATGCTTCACCATCGCAATTATTCCAAATTTCGCCATTTATGCATAAATGCGTCTCTGGATTATATGCTTTATTGCTGCCGCATTTATTCAAAATTTCGTTTCCACCACAAACTTGCGTATTTGGATCATATGTTCTACCGCCGCATTTATGCCAAAGTTCGTTTTCAATGCAGGAATAATCTCTTGGATTATATGTTTCACCGTCGCATATATCCCAAATTTTGTTATCAAAGCAGAATTGCCCTTCTAGATATGTTTCATCGCCGCATTTAAGCTGAACTTTGCTTCCAATGCAGAAGTGAGTTTCTGGATTATATTCTAAACCAAGCAAACCACCACATTTATCGTAAATTTTGTTGTCTATATTTGAGCAAAATTGACTTGTAGGATTATATGTTTCACCATCACATTTAACCGAGCATGCTCCGTCTGTTGGGTACATTTCGCAAATGTCTGGTTCGTTTATGTTGGGACCGACGCCGCTTTCGTTGCTGCAAGCGCTGAATGTGAATGCCAAGGCAAGCGAAAGGCCCACCGTGAATATTAGTTTAGAAAGCGTTTCTTTCATTATGTTCTCCTTGCCCCTAAGGGGCGGTTATTTATTTCTTTTTAAATTCTTCCAACTTCTGAGCCGCATTATTCAACTGCGTCAAAATATTTTTACAGTTCCCGCTAGATGCAGCATTACTCATGCAATTGTTTGCTTTCGCAAGATCTTCCCATGTCCTAATGGCTTTCCGCAAGGGAATTTCCGAGCAAGCTTTGTTGGCTTTGCCTTTATGGTTGTTATAATCTCTTACGCACTGGTTATAAGCACTATTATCCTTGCCTATTTTTGTACACTCTTCGGCAAGAATTTTAGCTTTTTTTGTTTCATTTTCGCAATCAAAGTAAATTGCGTAACTTTCGTTCAAAGTAAGCTCTGGACCAGCGGTAGTTTCTATTCGTTTCACAGGGTCGCCGCTTATGTACATTGCATTGCCACCCTCTTTATTATTGGAACTATTACCATCTTTTACCTTATTGCTTCTATCATCTCCTTCTGCGAAACCATAAATAATTCCACCGGTCTTGATAAAAAATCCACTTTTAACATACACTCCGCCGCCAGCCCAAATAGCTGTATTACCAAAGATTTCACCGTTTTTCATAGTAATGCCGTATTCTTCGTCTGCATCCATATTCACATACATACCACCGCCTTCATCAGATGCACTATTGCCTGAAATTTCTCCGCCTTCCATAACAAAAGTTACATAGCTATAGCTAAGCCTACTTTTGTCATTTCCCAAATACACCCCGCCGCCATAGCCGCCGTCCTTACCAGAGACTGCATTGCCTGAGATTTTTCCGTCTTCCATCATAAATTTGGCTCCTCTGCCCGCATGCACTCCACCACCGTTGCCTTTGGAACTCCCAGAGACTATATTACCGGAAATTTCTCCTCCTTTCATCGTAAAAATCGCTTTACTACCCACATACACCCCACCACCTTCGTTGGATGCTTTATTATCAGATATTTCACCACCTGTCATAGTGAAGATTGCTTCGTTATTTACATGCATCCCACCGCCACTTGTCTCAGCAGTATTACCGAAAATTTTACCGCCTGTCATAGCAAAGATAGCTTCGTTATTTACATGCATCCCACCGCCACTTGTCTCAGCAGTATTACCGAAAATTTCACCACCTGTCATGGTAAAGTTACTGCTGTTATTTACATACACCCCACCACCGCTGGAGGCTTTATTACCTGAGATTTTTCCACCAACCATAGTAAAAGTTCCCGCTTCTAAATACACTCCACCGCCGATTTTCTCAGCGGTATTACCGGATATTTCACCTTCTTTCATCGTAAAAAACGCTTTACTACCTACATACACCCCACCGGCATTGCCGGATATTTTACCGCCTTCCATAGTAAAGGTTTGGGTAGCTACACCGTGACCTCTGTTGCCGGAAATTTCGCCATCTGTCATAGTAAAAACTGTAGTAGCTACTCCCTTTCTGTAATTGCCTGAGATTTTACCACCAGCCATAGTGAAGCTTCCTGCTCCATTAACGCCGTTTCTGCCATTACCAGAAATTTCACCACCTGTCATAGTAAAATTTCCGCCGCTATTCACATAAACACCATCGCCCCAGCTGTCGCAAATCTTCGACCCAACATTCATAATCAGCGTTGCGCCTTCGTTTACTATCAACGAAGTTTTTTCGCTTCTTGCATTCTGTAGTGTGACATTTTTGTCCAGTATCAATGTAACATAATCTCCTACTGAAAAGAACGAACCTTCGCTTAAAAGAGAAATGACTTTTTCCTTTCCGGCAGTGCCTGAAAGTCTTACGGTAACACGGCGTTTGCCTTCATAAGAAAGAACTTGTGGACTAATCTTCTCGTTGCCACTTACAACAATGCTGTATTGCGTATTGCTTTCTGCATTTGCTTGTAGCCATTGCAATTTTTCCGTAAGGTTTTTTCCGCTAACAACAATTTCCTTTACTTCACTGGAAGCATCTGCTTGGGCAAATACGCAAGGAATAAAAGCAAAAACAAAAAAAGCAAATTTTTTCATAAAGAACTCCTTGTTTAATTCTTCAAACAACGAACGCTTGAGTAGTACCAGCCTTGTTGCCAATTGATTCCATCAGAATATATCAAACCGTAAATATAAATTTCTTCTGTAGCACTCCACCAAATTCCAAGCTCGCCGATCCCCTGGAATTCGAAACCATCCATACCATAATCCCCCGCTCCACCTGGGAGAGCAGAAAAGCCGACTTTATCCGTACCGTTACCGAGTAGTTCGCCTTCTCTTCCATAAGAATCCCAACCATCTTTTGATTTTAAAAGGTTTCCACCATTATTACTCCAACCACATTCTTCTAAGTCGTCATCTGAACAATCAGGAACTACATATTTTGTAAGCATATTCCATTCCTTTTTTGTAGGCAAATGCCAACCTGCAGGGCAAGCTTTTTTTGCCATTTCCCAATCATAAAGCCTTCCGTATTTCGTACAGTTAGCAGGCTCGTTATCGTAGCATAAACTGCCTTTGACGTTATAGTTAAGGTTCTCCGCCAGCCATGTTTGCTCACCGATTTTCACGGTTTTGTAAACTTTCTTGTCTCTTGAATCGGTAAAAGTACCTTTTTGCTGGGCGAAAGCTACTGTGCATAGCAGGGCTATTGCTGCGACTGCGATGGGCAGGCTACTTTGGTTGATACTTGTTTTCATTGCGAATCTCCTATTTTGAGTCCTTGCATTTAACTTTTCGCCTACTCTTTTCACCGATTTTCAGCACTTCTCGCATAACAAAAAACCTAGGTTTTTTGGTAGGTTTTTAACCCTCGAAAAGTTGACAAAAACGCAGTTTTTTTCTATATTTTAGGCATAACAAAAAAGGTAGGTTTTTTGTTATAGGAGTTTTTTGAGGAAAAAACGGCAATTTTAAATTGAAAACGGGGTTTTGTGGGCGTTTTTGCGGTGATTTTTTTGTGATTTTTGGGGTGGGGAAGCGGCGATTTTGGACGAATTTAGGGGGTGTTTTTGCGTTATATTCTGAATTATGTGTTTAGTTGAGACATCCATACACTTTGGCGTGGCGCGATTTTTTCTATATTATTGCTTATGAAAGCTATAATAGACATTCCGGAAGCAAAAGCGATATCCATAATGGATGTTTTACAGAGTATTTCTTACCTGAAGGTAATTCCGTTAACAGATGAAAAATTTCTTCTTTTGCAAGAAGTAAAAGAATCTGTAAAAGAAATGAACGAAATAAAGAATAAAAAAAGAACCGCTCGTAACGCAAGAGACTTTTTTAAAATGTTTATCTGCTATCTATTTACGACAAATCAAATAAATCTAGCATAACGAATAAAGAATTGGCAGAATTGTTGAACGATTTGATATAGCAAGAACGATGCACGCAACGCTTGTACAGGCACTCCGTTCCTGCCCGGGAATGCTTACCCCTGTGATGCTGCCCGTGAGCGGCAGCCCCATTTGGTTGCGCAAACAAGAGCCAGATACGCCCCTGCAAGCTCTCTGCGTTTTTTTCTACATTCCTTATCAGCATTGCTTAAATAGAAGGCATTGCTATTACGCTCAGAGATATCTATGGACAAAATCGACACGCACATTCACGGGCAATTCAGCAGCGACAGCAAGCAAGATTATCGCAAGCTGTGCAAAAAAGCAATTGAAAAAAACTATAAAGCAATAGCATTCACAGAACATTTTGATCTGCTGGATTCCGATCCGCAAAACTATGTGGTGCCTGTATTAAAAAAATATATGGACTGTTTAACGAAAATACAAAATGAATTCCCCGGCTTAAAAATTATCAAAGGAATAGAGTTGGGAGAGCCTCACAGAATAGTTACGGTTGCAAAAAAAGTATTCTCTGATATTAAAATAGATTACATAATCGGCTCTTTGCATTTTACAAAAACAAGAATATGCGTTTCGGACAAAACAAATAATCTTATGACGGAACGCGATTTGCGGCAGTATTACGAAGAGACTTTAGAAATGGTTGAAGCCGGAAATTTCGATACATTGGGTCATCTTAGTATATACAAGAGGAGTCTATTTTATCAACAGCTCCCCAGTGGAAAAAAAGTTCAACATATTATAGATGAGATTTTTAAAGTAATGATAAAGAAGAATATATGTCTTGAAATAAACAATTCAAGTTTTGAGATAAACTGTCCAACTTTTTTGCCGGATCCAATTTACCTTGCAAGATACAAGGAATTGGGTGGCGAGTTAATCACAATCGGCTCAGACGCTCATGATTTGGAACTTTTCGATAAATATTATGAGAAGACGCTTGTCAGTTTGAGAGAGCTTGGGTTTTCGCGTTTGTATTATAAGTGTAATGGGGCGTGGGATGAGGTTTTGGTTTGAGGAGAAGTATCCACCTTCGGCGGTTCACCAGCGAAATGTTCAGCGGAAAGGGAGTCTCTCCCTCGCCGCTACTTCGTGCGCGGTTGCCATCTCTGGCCCTGGATTTTGGTGGTTTTTCTGCAAATTGCGGTGAAATAGTGCAACAAAGTTACATAATTTGGCTTGAAGCTACGTTAAGTAATATTTTAAAATGTATATTCTTCTCTATAGGAGTTAAATACAGGTTTACTATATGCTTTTGCACAATGAAAATGCCACAACGGAGTTTACCGACATTAAGCGACGGTGGTATAGATGAGTGAATTAGTAAGTAAAAGTGAAATGAGCGAAGAGGATATCAAGAGATTGTATATTACCCCTGCTATTGAATGTAAGTGGAATGCACAGAATCAGATACGCATGGAGCATCCTTTCACAGATGGACCTGTTATTGTAAGAGGAAATGTTACGGAGCGAGGAAAAAAGAAAAAAGCTGATTATATCCTCTACCACAAGCATTACAATCGCAATTTTCCTATTGCTATTGTTGAAGCTAAAAATAATAAATACTTTGTCGGTGCAGGAATGCAGCAAGGTATTGAATATGCTAAAATTCTTGATATTCCGTTCGCATATAGTTCCAATGGCGATGCATTTCTTGAACACGATATGATGAAAGGTACGGAGCGCGAAATCGCTTTGGCTGACTTTCCTACACCTGAAGAACTGTGGGCACGGTATATCGGAGAGAAACAAATCACTCCAGAACAAGAGAAACTTATCACTGAGCCATATTTCTTTCAAATCGGAGACAAAACACCTCGTTACTATCAACGTGTGGCGATAAATCGCACCATAGAAGCAGTTGCTCGTGATCAAAATCGTATTTTACTTGTAATGGCTACCGGTACAGGTAAAACTTACACGGCGTTTCAGATTATTCATAGACTTAGAAAATCAGGTGCGAAAAAGAAAATTCTATTTCTTGCCGATCGCAACATACTTGTTGATCAGACGAGGCAACAAGATTTTAAGCCGTTTGAAAAAATAATGACGAAAATTAGCGAAAAAAAACTTGATAGTTCATTTGAACTTTATCTTTCGTTGTATCAACAACTTGCTGGTGATGAGAGTGAAGAGCCTTTCCGTAAATTTCAACCGAATTTTTTCGATCTCATCGTAGTAGATGAATGTCATAGAGGAAGCGCTCGTGAAGATTCACGTTGGCGTAAGATATTGGAGTATTTTAGTGATGCAACGCAAATAGGAATGACCGCTACTCCAAAAGAAACAAGAGAAATATCCAACATTGATTATTTCGGAGAACCTATCTATACATATAGTTTGAAGCAAGGTATAGATGATGGTTTTCTTGCTCCTTATAAAATTGTGCGTGTTGGACTTGATAAAGATCTTGAGGGTTGGCGACCTGAAAAAGGGCAAATCGACGATGATGGCAATGAAATTGAAGACCGCGAATATAATTTAAACGATTATGATAAAAATATAATTCTCGTTCGACGTACAAAAAAGGTTGCGGAACGCATTACAAATTGGCTAGAAGAAAACGGACGTTTTTCTAAAACTATCGTATTTTGTACAGGAGTTAATCATGCAGAACGAATGCGGCAGGAATTGATAAATCTCAACAGTAATTTGGTAGCTGAGGATAGCCGTTACATAATGCGTATCACAGGCGATGATGCTGTAGGTAAAAAGCAACTTGATAATTTTATTACCGAAGAAAGCAAGTATCCCGTTATTGCTACTACTTCAAAATTACTGACCACAGGTGTTGATTGCAAAACCTGCAAATTGATTGTACTTGACAACAATATCAATTCAATGATAGAATTTAAACAAATCATCGGACGTGGTACTCGTTTGAGTCCAGAATATGGAAAAGAATATTTTACAATTATGGACTTTCGCAATGCTTGCCGTTTGTTTGCCGATCCAGACTTTGATGGAGATCCAATTCCAGTTGAAGACTATGGCGAAATACAATCTAAACCACCGGTCGTTTACCCGATTAATCCTAATCGTCCTGATGAATTGCACGATCCTCGTTTTCCATATATTGTGAACGATGTTGAAGTAAAAATTATAAATGAACGAGTTCAGTATTACGATAAAGACGGTAAACTCATCACGGAGAGTGTAACTGACTATTCAAAGAAAAATATTCTTGGCAAATACGCAACGCTTGATGATTTTCTAAAAGCATGGAATACTAGCGAACGCAAACAAGCTATCGTTGACGCATTGAAAGACCATGGTGTATTACTTGATGCGTTGCGTGAAGCAGCGGGAAATCGTGATATAGACGATTTTGACCTTATTTGCCACATTGCATTTGACAAGAAGCCTCTTACAAAAGCCGAACGTGCAGCCAATGTCCGTAAACGTAATTATTTGAACAAATTTGAGGGTATCGCTCGTGAAGTGTTGTCAGCATTGCTTGATAAATATACTTCAAACAGCATAGCAGATTTAGAAAATGTTAATGTACTTATGATTGACCCATTTCGTAAAATTGCTAACCCAAAAACAATAATAAAGGCTTTCGGTGGCAAGAATGAATATCTTTATGTAGTTAGGGAGTTACAAAATCAAATTTATGCAGCTGCGTAATGTTTTTTACAATTAGGAGAAAATTTTGTGAGTTTGAACAATTTTATTAAAAGGCTTCAAGATATAATGCGGAATGATGCGGGTGTCAATGGCGATGCGCAACGTATTGAGCAGATGGTTTGGATTCTGTTTTTGAAAGTTTATGATGCCAAAGAGGAATCTTGGGAACTTATCACTAATAACTACGCCTCGGTTATTCCCGAAAAATATCGTTGGAGTAATTGGGCGGTAGACCGAAAGGATGGCAAAGCTCTTACGGGTGATGCGCTTTTGAATTTTGTCAACAATGAATTATTTCCTGCACTAAAAAGTCTTGATATTGACGAGACAACACCGATGAGCAAAATAATCGTCAAAACTGCGTTTGAAGACAATAATAATTATATGAAAGATGGAATTTTGCTTCGGCAAGTCATAAATATAATTGATGAACTTGACTTTGGTGAATATGATGACCGTCATGCTTTTGGTGAAATTTATGAAACTATTTTACGAAGTTTACAAAGTGCTGGCAATGCAGGTGAGTTTTATACGCCTCGTGCTGTTACTGATTTTATGACGCAGATGGTTGCACCGAAAATTGGCGAGAAAATAGCCGATTTTGCTTGTGGCACAGGCGGATTTCTTACATCTGCGTTAAAAGCACTTGATGCACAAGTGAAATCGGCTACTGACAAGGAAATTTACAATAATTCCGTTTACGGTATGGAAAAAAAAGCATTGCCGCATTTGCTGTGTGTTACGAATATGCTTTTGCATGACATAGATAATCCTGTGATTATCCATGGTAATTCGTTGGAACGCAATGTACGTGACTACAAAGATGAAGAACGTTTCAATGTGGTGCTTATGAATCCACCTTATGGCGGTGGCGAAAAAGAAGGTGTTAAGATTAATTTTCCTGCTGACTTAAGGTCAAGTGAAACTGCCGATTTATTTATGACAGTTATAATGTACCGTTTGAAATATAATGGCCGTGCAGCGGTTATTATCCCTGATGGTTTTCTTTTCGGTACGGATAATGCTAAAATTGCTATAAAAAAGAAGCTTCTTGAAGAGTTTAATCTGCATACAGTTGTGCGTATGCCGCATAGTGTATTTGCACCTTACACCAGCATTACAACAAACATTTTATTCTTTGAGCGTACTGAGCCAACAAAAAAAATATGGTTTTATCGGCTTGATATGCCTAGTGGATACAAGCATTTTTCAAAAACAAAACCGATGAGATTGGAGCATTTTGAACCAGCTATAAAATGGTGGAAAAAGCGTGAAGAAATCTCAATAGACGGATTTGATAAAGCAAAACGATATACGGTTAAGGAATTAATAGCTCGTAATTACAATCTTGATCTTTGTGGTTTCCCGCACGAGGAAGAGGAAATTTTGCCACCGCATGAGTTGATACAACAATACCAAGAAAAACGTGCTAGCTTAAATGCTGATATTGATCGTATATTAATAGAGATAGAGAATATTTTGGGAATAAAGGTATGAAAGCACAACAACTGAAAAATTCTATTCTGCAATTAGCTGTGCAAGGAAAACTTGTTCCGCAAGATCCGAATGACGAACCTGCTTCCGTTTTACTTGAACGCATACGGGCAGAAAAACAACGTCTTGTCAAAGAAGGCAAAATTAAAAAAGATAAGGTGGAATCTTTTATTTTCAGAGGTTCCGATAATCGCCATTATGAGAATGTGGGTGGAAAAGTAAGGGATATTGAGGTGCCGTTTGAGGTGCCGGAAAGTTGGGAGTGGGTGTATATAGGAAATATATTTAATCTCCAAGCCGGTAAATTTATACAGGCTCAAAATATATATCAAGAATTTATTGATAACAGATTTCCTTGTTTTGGAGGTAATGGGCTTCGTGGATATGTTGACAAATATAATCGAGAAGGAGCATTTCCTTTAATTGGACGGCAAGGTGCATTATGTGGTAACATAAATTTTGCAAATGGGCGTTTTTATGCGACTGAACATGCTATTGTGGTTGAGTATTTTGCAAATGTCAACGTTAAGTGGATATGTTATTTTTTATCTGCTCTGAATCTTAATCAATACTCAACTGCTACTGCACAACCAGGGCTCGCTGTAAGTACGATTAATAATGTATTGTTGCCTCTTCCACCTCTAGCAGAGCAATTTCGTATAGTCACCCAAATTGAAAACTTGCTCCCACGTATCGCTGAATATGACACTACCGAGCAAAAATTGACCACTCTCAACGCCACATTTCCCGAGCGGTTAAAAAAATCAATTCTACAAGCGGCGGTACAAGGTAAACTCGTACCGCAAGATCCGAACGATGAGCCTGCAAGTGAACTTTTAAAACGAATTCGAGCAGAAAAACAAATGTCAAAAAAAGAAAA
>JAITUM010000234.1 GCA_031286305.1 Candidatus Fibrimonadaceae bacterium
AACAACACTAATCGCAATATACATCAGAAAAAGAAACGAAATACCAATCGAAGCACTGCCATACCTTGCAATGCCGGCAATACTCTTCGCAAGCATCAACGAAAAATTAGAATTCGCAACAAATGACATGATCATGTGCGTATCAATGGGAATAGCAACACTAATAGTATTCACGCAAAAAGAAATGAACAACAAATGGCTCTACAGAAGCATGATAATATGCACAAACATACACCTGGTAATACAAGTATTCGGAATGATTATCGGAAGCGAAAAAATAGCAATAAGCACAACCTTCCCAATGGCAAACGAAATAATGTTCTTTTACATGCTCGCAATGTTCTGCTCAATACTCATCTACCACAAAGACAACAACCTACTCTGGAAAAAATATGCAAAAATAATTGGAATCCTGGCATTCATCTCTCTCATAGCAGGAGAAGCCATCCATACAAAAAAACTTGAAATAGGCGGAGAACATGCCCTTGGAATCTGGCTCGGACTCGGATGCGGAGCCTTATTCACCATAACCCTATTCTTATGGAAAAAAAATAACTTGCCAAAAAAACTCGGAATCTCCTTTGCTGCCTTGATTTTTTTAATACTAATGTCCATATCAATAATTGTAGTGAACTCCAGTTTTTTCAGTTCAAGCTCACCATCAGAAGTCGCAAGCAGAGTAGACAACTGGAAAGCTGCATGGAGTATAATTAGCGAAAAACCTTTTGGTATTGGCTTTGGCTCTTATGGCGCAAACGCCATGCAACACTGGCCCGCTTTGGAAGAATGCCATAGAAACCTCGGAGCAATGGTTTTTAACAGCGTTCATAACCAATACCTTCAAATTTTAACAGAAATAGGCTGGCTTGGCTGGTTATATTACTGTGCCTTGTTCGCAATCCCATGGTTTATATCCATATCTCGTTACCTAAAAACCGGCAAATTGCAATTTTTATTCATAGCCGGAATATTAGCTTCTGTGCTTTCTGTAATGAATGTTTCCGAAGCAATATCATTGTTCGCTTTTATACAAATAATTCACTGGCTCCTTTTAATTTACTCTGTCAAAGCCTTGCTGCCGCTGCAAACACAAAGGCATATTAAAGTTTCAAACTTGGCACGAAATTTGTTTTTTATAATCCTAATTCCTCTGATTGCTTTTTTGCTCTACGACAGAAGCAAACAACTTTACTCAATGTACCTGAGCAGAAAATATGGCAAAGACATTCCACTCGGCAGGGTGCTGGAAATTTACCCAAAAAATTCAGAAGCACTTGGATTCGCATGGACTTTTTATTTTGAAAATGAAAACTACGAAGAGGCATTAAAAACTACAGATGCAATAGAAGAGATTGCCGGTCACTTATGGCCGGTAAGTCAAGCTCGCGCAGTAACTTACTTGGCAATGGGAGATTCGGCAAAAGCCTGTGAAGCAGCAAAGTTCCCCATAAGCCGCTGTTTCTACGATATTTGGACCCAAAGCCTGAGAGAAAGGCTGGTATGTGAGTCAAGCTAAGAGGGAGTTGTTGCCGGCGGAGTTGGAGTAGTAAGAAAAATAATCCAACAGCCAATGACCTGAGTTTTCGCTAATTTTACCGGACGGAAACAATTCTTTTTGTGCTAACGGCACAATTTTGTCTTGTGCACCGAAAATAAACTCAACATTTTGATGCGGAACGGTTAAGTCCGCTTTTTTTTGCATCAAATAATCAAGACCCTGCGCCAACTGTTTTGGAGAATACCTCATGGCATTCTCCACCCACTTTTCTCTCTCCTCTTTTTGCACATCACCCATCATCGCAGAAAAAGACATTAAAGTTTGCTCGGTGTTTTGCAAAATCCCCTGCTTGGTAGCCCTCACCGCAGATAAAGGCCAGCAACCCTCTGCACAAAAATCCGCAATAGGGCAAACTAAAATCCATTTTTGCTCCGCAGGCTTTTTAGCTAAACTTTGCAGAAGCATAAGAGTCCCCATGCTCCACCCCACCACAATCCCAGACTTTGAAGTTATCTCTTCACAAGAAATCAAATCAAAATAATCCACAAACCGATGGCTAAAATTAGAAAAACGCTCATAAATCTCGTCTTCCCAAATGGAAACATCACTAGCCCACCCGCTAACCCATGTTACTTCGCTTACATTCATTTTAACTCCTTTAACTTAATGCTTGGGACATGGGACAAGCGAAACGCTGAGCTTCGTTGGCTGGGACAAGCGAAATGTCGAGCTACATTGGCTGGGAAATGAGCTATGCAAAAATTCATGTCCCATGTCCCAGCCTACGTTGCTCCGAACTCCGCTTGTCCCATGTCCCAAGCGTTTAAATCAGCGTTCATAATACTCAACTGTAAAAAGCAAATTTTTCCGTTATGTCCTCTTCCGTGTCGGGATTGAAGAAAGAGAATTGATGCGAAACGTAGTCTTCTGCTTCCATTAGCTCTATGCTCAGCGAATGTTTGTACTCAAGGTAGTGGAACATGCGACCGTAGTCCTCGCTCAGGAGCTTGGCTAAAGAAGGTGCAACAACAAGTTGAACTAACTTCATTTTGCTTTTTTTAGAAATGCGCGCAAGATAGCGGTCTATCAAAGAAAGCGTTGCTTCCATGCTGTATACAATGCCGGAACCTCCGCACATTGGGCAGTTGCTGTGCTTTTCGCTTGCCAAATTAGCGCGAACCCTTTTGCGGCTAACCTCCATCAAACCAAACGGCGAAATTTCAGAAAAATTGAGCGGCGTTCTATCAAAACGAATAGCTTTTCTAAACTCATCAACAACGGCTTTTTTATCTTCATCGCCTTCCATGTCAATAAAGTCTATCACCACTAAACCGCCAACATCACGCAAGCGAAGCTGCTTTGCAATTTCTCTGGCTGCATCCAAGTTTGTTTCCAAAAATACCCTGCTCTGATTATTGCCATGAACTCTGGAACCCGTGTTCACATCTATAGACATCAGGGCCTCAGTTTGCTCAATAATCAAATATGCACCGCGCGGCAAATACACCTTTGTAGAAAGAGACTTCTCATAATCATCTTCCACGCCAAAAGATTCAAAAAGACTTTCGCGCCCCTTCCACAATTTAATTTTTTGCAGATTTTCAGGGTTCGCACCGCCCAAATACTCGCGAATATTCTGGTATTCATTCTCGTCATCAACATAAACGAATTCCGTATACTCATTGAAGTATTCTCTTATGGACTGCTCCACAGAATTTGATTCCTTATAAATGCAGCTCTCGGGCGGAAATTCCATAAAATTATTTTTTGTTATTTCCCACTTTTCCTCAAGCTTACGCATTTGCTTAACAATTTCGTTTTCAGATTCAAACAACGCCTGAGTTCTCACAATATAACCCACATCAGGTGCCTTGTGCATACGAACCAAATGTTTGAAAACCTTGCGTTTGTTAAAGTCGCGTTCTTTTTTTGATATGCCTATGAAGTTTGAATTAGGCATGCAAACCAAAAAACGTTCCGCAAAACTCAAGTGCGTTGTGAGCCTGGCACCCTTGGTGTTTATAGGCTCCTTAATAACCTGCACCATAATCTCATCACCGGCCTTCAACACCTTTTCAATGCTTGGAATAGCGGCTGCTGAAGAATCTTCTTCCCCGTATTCCTTGCGCAAAAGTATATCGCGATCCATAGTGTCGTTTATGTGCAAAAAGCCGGCCTTTTCCATGCCAACTTCTATAAAGGCTGCCTGAAGCGCAGGAACAACCCTTTGCACAACCCCTTTGTATACATTGCCAAGCGTACGATTAGAATCGGAGTTTTCCACCAGTAAGTCCGAAAGAACCCCATCGTCTAAAACCGCTATACGAGTATCATAAGGCGTTGCGCTAACTAAAATGCCGCGTTTAGCGGCGTTATTTTTCTGCATAAAATTCCTTTAAGTTGCTTTCCAGTTCTGCAATAAACGATTTACCCTCGCTATTTGCGTTTTCTCTTCTTCCGTGCCTCTAAAAGCCTTGAACAAGAGGTTCCTGTATTCAACAAGCGAAGTACGAATTAAAATACGATCTTCTTTTTTCAACATGATTATTTCTCCGACAACGCTGCTACCCCTGGAAGCTCCTTGCCTTCTAAAAATTCCAGCGATGCGCCACCACCCGTAGAGGTGTGAGTTACTTTTTTGTCTGCTCCGTATTTTTTTGCTGCAGTTGCTGTGTCGCCACCGCCTATAACGGTTATTGCGCCACCCTCTGTAGCTTGAACAATGGCGCTTGCCATAGCTTTGGTTGCTTTTTCAAAAGCTTCAAATTCAAATACGCCGGCAGGTCCATTCCAAATAATGGTTTTGGAATCCGTAATAGCCTTCACAAAAAGTTCCGTTGATTTTGGACCAACATCCAAACCCATCCAACCCTCCGGAATTCCGGTAGAGTCATCTGCGGCTTGAACCGCTGCATCTGCCGCAAATTTGTCTGCCACAACATAGTCCACAGGCAAAATGATTTCTTTGCCGTTCTTTTTGGCTTTTTCAATCAGTTCGGGAACGATTTTTGCACCTTCCGCATCAAAAAGAGAAGCTCCTATTGCAAGGTTGTTCACAACTTTTTTGAATGTGAAAGCCATGCCACCGCCAATTATGATTTTATCGGCTTTGTCTAGCAGGTTGTTGATTAGCTGAATTTTGTCTGCAACTTTTGCGCCGCCCAAAATTGCAAGAACCGGACGTTTCGGATTATCCAATACTGCAGCAAAAGCGTCAAGCTCCTTTTTCATAAGGTAGCCGCTGGCTCTTTGGGCATACCCTTCCCCAAGCATTGAGGAATGGGCACGGTGTGCAGTGCCAAATGCATCGTTTATGTAAACATCTGCCAACTTTGCCAAAGATGCTCTGAATTCCTTCACTTTTGCAGAATCTGCTTTGACTTTCTCTTCCGTGCCATCGTTTTTTTTAACTTTCGCCTTGCCTTCTTCTTCTATGTGAAAACGCAGGTTTTCAAGCAAAATAACATCGCCGGGTTTTGCAACGGAGCATTCTTTTTCAATTTCTGCACCAAAACAGCCATTTAAGAATTTAACAGGCTTGCCAAGCAGTTCCTGCAATTTTTCCGCAACCGGCTTTAGGCTGAATTTCGCAACCGCATTACCATTTGGTCTGCCTAGGTGTGAAGCCAAAACAACAGAAGCTCCTTTATCCAGTGCATAACGTATAGTTGGAAGTGCCGCTTCTATACGTTTTGTATTAGTGATCTCTCCGGTAACCTTGTCTTGCGGAACATTAAAATCCACACGAATAAAAACACGCTTACCCTGCAAGCTCAAATCTTCAATAAAAAGTTTTGACATACTTGTCTCCAAAAAAATATTTTGAAGGTAATATAGAAAAATATGCCACCACCGCTACGTTTTTCGCAATTGTTTTGTTCTTTGTTATTTTAGACCTTGTTACTCCAGCTGTTTGCTGATCGCTTAAGAATATACGAGTCACACGAATGTTTTCTTTGGCTTTGATAGAAAACCTACACAGTTCAAAAAAATACGCCTCTGTCATATTCATCCTCTTCTCGGCAATCCCAATCGGAATAAAGGTATCTGGGCATAGAAGTATGATCAAGGTTTATTTCTTCTTTTAAATTTCGTTCAGCAGTATCATCACATATAAGCATTACATCATATGCAGGCATTGTGATTACTGCACATTCTCCCATGTAGGAGTTATGGTATTGGTAGTAGTAGGGGCTTACTCTATATAAAATCATATCCTTTGAAAGAATAAAGTATTCTAACCTAGGTGTAGACACAAATGTTATGGCAAAATAACTGCAATTATAATCACTTTGCTCATCATTGAAAATATGCGGAAACCATAGTTTCAAAGTATCCTCATCGGTAATAAACCTATTTGAACCATCAAATTCTCCAACAGTTCTTTTATAAGATACAACCCTGCAATCCATAACTGGTATTCCTTCTTCACTGTTTTGAGAGTTTTCGCAAAAACTATTCAATTGAACATTTGAGCTAGATGATACAAGATTGACTTCGCTACTTGAAGAGGATATAGAACCTCCTTGTTCAGGATCATCGCTACAAGATAAAAATGTAAACAATATTACAACAATACAAGCGAAAGTTTTAATAAGTATTTTCATTAGAAATTTTCCCGCATATGGTAGCCCAAAAGAACATCACCGCTTCCAGAGTTTGAACACCTAAAACAAAACAGGAAAGCTAAAGATGCTAAAGACCTGAAAAATATTTCCATAGAAAACCTCATAGTTTGATATTATAACAATATACAAAATCAAATGCCAAAATAATATTGCAAAATGCTTATCGGTCAGGGCAAACGCGTCTAAATTTGTCGATGTGCATTTTGGACAACGTTGTGGATGTGTGCAATCCGGTTGCATGTGCACAGCCACGTTGCAGGGCGACAACGATTAGGCAAATTTAGATGCGTTGGCCCTGCGAGTATTCCCAAGCGAGTAAATCAGCGTTTTCTATTTTTTTATATTACCTCTGATATGGCACAAGAGCGCACATTGGTATCTTTTGATTGGGCAATAAAGTATTTGCTTAAGAATAAGGCGGACTATGTTGTTTTAGAGGGCTTTTTAACTACTCTTTT
>JAITUM010000006.1 GCA_031286305.1 Candidatus Fibrimonadaceae bacterium
GGCCGGGATATGAATTGTGCATAAAATCATGTCCCATGTCCCAAACAAAGAAGCTCTGCGTTTCGCTTGTCCCATGTCCCAAACAACGTAGCTATACAATGTTGCAACGTTGTCCAAAATCGGGGCGTTGCGGGGCGTTTGGTGAGCGGAGCCGAACCAGCCCCGCATTGGGGGTAGCGGAAAACGCGGAGCGGTTGCAGCGAGGGGGAACACGTTCCCCCTCAATTGGGTGTCCCAGCGCGGAAAACAGGATTTCAAAATTTCCTCTTTATATCTTCCACGGACATTCTCATAAAAATAGCCTCTCCCTTTGGTGTTTCATAAGGATTTGGTAAAGATAGTAAATCTGAAACAATGCTTTTCATCTCTTGCAGTGAAAGCTCTGTTTCTCTTTGGATTGCCGAACTGTTTGCAAAAGAAAGGGCATTTTTTTTGAATATATCGCTTTCCTTGCTCTCACTTGCGCTTTCTAAAAACCTGATTATTGCCGGCCCTGCCGCGCTTATAGGCAAATGAGCCGGAATTCCCCGCAACTGCCAAGTGCCGGAACCAAAAGGCACTATATGAAAGCCGAATTTTTCAAGCACATTTTTTTGCGCATCTAAAATAGGCAACAAAACCGCAGGAATCTCAACCGTTTCAGGAAACAAAAGCTCTTGCCCGGCCAAACTTTCACCCTTTTGCAAAGCCTGCAAAGCCTGCTCGTAAAGAATAGCTTTATGCGCCCTATGCTGGTCTATTATCAACATACTTTGCCCCTGCTCACAAACTATAAAAGATTTAGCGATTTGAAGGAAATCTAGGGTATGGGGTATAGGGTATGGGGTATGGGGTATGGGGTTATTTTCAAAAGAAGTTATGCGATTATCCGGAAAAAGTTCTTGTGTTTTATTCTCTATACCCCATACTCCATACCCTATACCCTCATTATTTGCAACGTAAGCCGGTGCACTCTCTCTCAACGTGTTTGTTATGGAAATGGAGGGGTAAGAAATTGCGTTTTGGAGTGCGTTGTGTACGGCGTGGTTAACTGCTTGAAAAACTAGACTGTCTCTTGAAAAGCGAACTTCTCTTTTTGCGGGATGAACATTCACATCAAAAGTTTCCAAAGGCATGTCTAGAAAAATAACGGATACCGGTGAATAGTCACCGTAAGAGGAATAGGCTTGGTTAATGGCCTTGGTTATTAAAGCGTTATAAATTGGGCGCTTTTGTAAAAATATATAAGGCATGTTTCTTTTGCCTGCTTCTAAACTCTCCGGCGAACTCACAAAACCCCAGACTCTTATGCCAAACTCTTCCCACTCAACCTCTTTTAAATTACGGGCAACAGAAGCGCCCAAACAATCCGATATTCTAGATTGTAAATTTCCTTCTGCCGCGCAAAATAACAAACGATTATCTGCCCTGTATTCAAAGCGCACACTTTCATTCGCCATTGCAAGCCGTATTATGCAGTCTAAAATTCTCGAACTTTCAACCGAGTCGTTTTTCAAAAATTCTGCTCGCACAGGGGCATTGAAAAATAAATCATTCACAGTGATTGTTGTGCCAAATGGAACAGCTGCTTCTTCTTTTGATTTTAAAACACCCGCGTCAAACTCCGCTCGAATGCCTAGGGAACAATCCGCTCCCCTACTCTCAATCACCAACCTAGATATCGAAGCTATAGAGCTTAGAGCTTCTCCTCTAAACCCATTTGTGCTTAATTTGAACAAATCGCTTGCATCTCTTAATTTTGAGGTTGCATGACGCAAAACACTTTTTTCAATGTCTTCAGATTCCATTCCGCGTCCGTTGTCGGAAATTTGAATCAAGTCTTTGCCACCTTTTTTTGCAAAAACTTTTACTTGCGTAGCTCCTGCATCAAGGCTATTCTCCACCAATTCCTTTACCGCAGAAGCCGGCCGTTCAATAACCTCACCGGCTGCAATCTGGTTCACAACAAAATCCGGAAGAAGCTGTATTTGAGGCATAGGCCTAAGGTAGTAAATTTTAGCGGCTAATAACTAACAGCCAAGCCTATATAAAATTGCCTTAGGTCAATTCTGCTGTCCTTGTAAAAATTCGCTGTCCATCTTGTGGTGAAATTTGGTGAAAGCACGAGAGGAATTTTTATTTTGCTTTCACTCCTAAATTCTAAAGGTTTTCCTTGTTCCCAGGTTTCTTTGAACAAAAGCGAGTGTGAAACTCGAACATTTTGCATTTTTTTATCCCAACCAAGCCGCAAACGGAGCGGATGCTCAGACTTTGCCCACAAGCTATCAGTGCCTTTAATAACAGGCTTAAATCCTGCGGATATTGCGCTTTTATTTTTAGTATGCTCAAGGGCAAGCCTTGCACCTTTCCTTTTTCGTTCTGCTAAAAAAGAAAAATCAAGAGTATTTTCATCTTCTTTTGCAACCGCAATCTCCGTTACCCTCAAATTCCAATCCTCAAACCGCACTCCTTGCCAAGTGCGGCTCCACATCCTGTTTCCGCCATAATACGGCGCAACCATGCGAAAATTTCCACCTGCGTAAAATCTCTTTTCCATAAAATTTTTGCTGAACCTCCCATAAGCCCAAGAAGAATCCCTTTCCTCTTTAAACAAGCACTGACCACCCAAGCGCAAATCACCAAAATTGAACTCAGATAAAACTCCTCTATTTTTACTGGTTAAATCACCGCCTTTTGCATAAAAAAAACCATGCCTAAAGGCTGCGGTTCCCTTAATATCATCATTTTCCTTAACCCTTGCTTCACCGGAAAACTTCCACACCGCACCGCTAACTTTCGCAGACTTATTCTTCAAATTCCCAGCTGTATCCAAATTTGCCCCGGTAGTCAAACCCGCTTTCCACATTTTTTTCTGCTTCTTTTGCGCTTTTGCCTTCTTTGCAGGCTCTATTTCTACAAAAACGCATTCCGCCTCTTCCGCCAATTCTCTGCCAACATAAAGCTCTGCCAAGGCGCACCAAAGCTCTTGATCTTCGCTAAGGGCATCTAACTCTACCATTTGCTCATAATCAATAAACCCATCGCTCTGCCACCAGTAAGAGAGCCCATTTATTTGCGCAAAAACACCTGCACAAAAAAGCAAAAACAAAAAAGGATATATCTTCATATATCCTTAGACGCTTTTCAGAGGAAAAAAAATATAAAAAAGTCACTTTTTTTATTTTTTTTGCATTTTTTTTGACTTTTTAAACAAATCTACTTATTTAACTCAATGAAATATGTAAAAACCGGGGCGTTGCGGGGTGTTACCCGCGCTTCGCACGGTTCACCAGCGAAATGTAAAGCGGGAAGGGTGTTCCCGCATTGGGGGTAGCGTAAAACGCGGAGCGGTTGCAGCGAGGGGGA
>JAITUM010000220.1 GCA_031286305.1 Candidatus Fibrimonadaceae bacterium
CAAGATGTTAAAAAAATAACCGGAATAGATGCATGGGACAAAGTGCTTGCGCCTTGGCTTGGCACTCCATATCTGCTTGGCGGAACTTCTAAAAACGGAACGGATTGCAGCGGATTCACATCCGGCGTTTATAGAGAAAAAGAAGGATTGTATTTGCCAAGAACATCAGCAGACCAGTCTAAAGTAGGAAAGAGTGTTAGCAAAAAAAACTTGAAGATTGGAGATTTAATTTACTTTGGCGAAAAATCCAGAGTGAACCATGTTGGAATTTATGTTGGCAATGGATCTTTTATTCATGCGAGCACATCGCAAGGCGTTACTGTAACTCCTCTTACCGACAGTTATTGGAAACCTCGATACAAAGGAGCTAGGAGACTTTTATGACTAATAAATTTATTTTGCAGGTTTTGTGCCCCGACCAAAGCGGTCTTATAGCAGCCTCTACCCAAGGCATAGCTCAAACCGGAGCAAATATTTTGGACTTAACGCAGCACACGGCAAAAGACATAAATATGTTTTTTTTACGCGCGTTTATAGAATGCGAAAGCGAAGCAATGCTAAAAATAAAGGAACATTTTTCGAACATGGAAAAAGAAAAATCCATGCAGTGGTCTTTGCATAATGCCAAGCATAAAACAAGGCTTGCGCTTTTTGGCTCCACCACTAACCATTGCGTTTACGAGCTTCTTCTCTCTCACAAAGATGGCGTACTGCCATGCGAATTTACCTGTTTAATTTCTAACCACACTGTTTTGGAACCCATTGCAAGAGCTTTTGATTTGCCTTTCTTTTTGGTTCCAAGCGATATTCCAAAACCGGAGCAAGAGAAAAGGTTCAACGAAATTCTTCACGCTTCGCAAACAGAGGGCATGGTTCTTGCTCGCTACATGCAAATTTTGAGCAAGGAGTTTACCGAAACTTGGAAGCATCGCATAATAAATATTCACCATGGATTTTTGCCTGCATTTAAGGGAGCAAAACCTTATCATCAAGCGTGGGCAAAGGGTGTTAAAATAATCGGTGCAACAGCGCATTTTGCCACCGCAGATTTGGATCAAGGCCCAATTATTTGGCAAAGCGTTCAGCAGGTTGCAGACACGGGCAGCATAAAACAATTCATTCAGATTGGCAAGGATGTTGAAAAGCGCACCTTGCTGCATGCGCTCAAATTATGGCTTGAACACAGAGTATTTTTACACAACGAGAGAACTTTTATTTTGTAGTCAGTTATGTTTAGTTGAGAGCTGTTTATTCGCTGAGAAAATCCCTATATTTTTCCCTATAAAAGGCTTGATTTTGCCTATATAGGCGGCTCTATTATAAACCGGCTTCTGCATATTTTGAACCTCGCTACTTTAAACATGATTAAAATTCGTATATAAAATAGCAAATATTTTAAACATGTTTAAAATAAATTGACCTTATACCCCATACTCAAGCGATGCCAGCATTTACCATAAAAGCTTTCTGCTCCAATTTCTCTTTTTCCCCCGTTGCAACAAATGGGATTTCTTTATTTTTTTTCAATGCCAAATAAAACCAGGCTGTGCTCAAAGTGAAAGGGGTTGGAGTAAAATCCTGAACTTGTTCGGGGCGAATATCCAAATCCCTCAAAATGTTTGCAAGAGATTTCATATCCTCTATTCTGCAACCCGGATGGCTAGACATTAAATAGGGCATAATCTGAGTTTTTAAATTATGCTCTTTGCATATTTTATAAAAAATGAGCAGAAATTTTTTAAACTCGTTGAAGCTTGGTTTTCGCATAAGCTCAAGAACATGGCTTTCGGTATGCTCCGGAGCAAGTTTTAGGCGACCGCTTGTGTGATGCAAAATTAAATTTTCAATGTAAATAGAATTCTCTTTTTTGCACTCCTCGCTTGGAGTATGCAAAAGCATATCGTAGCGAATTCCGCTGCCGATAAAAACTTTTTTAACGCCCTTGACTTGCAAAACTTTTTTGTAAAGCGTGTTCATAACTTTGTGGTTTGTGTTCAAGTTATTGCAAATTTTCGGGAACAAACAGCTAACCCGCTTGCACTTTGAACACAATTCAATCGCTCCACCCATTTTATACATATTCGCGCTAGGCCCACCCAAATCACTTATATTACCCTTAAACTCCGGCATCCTTGCAAGCGCCTCAACCTCCTTCAAAATACTTTTCTCACTCCTGCTCGCTATAAACTTTCCCTGGTGCGCATGAATTGCGCAAAACGAACACCCTCCAAAACATCCTCTATGCGTTGTTATGCTATTCTTTATCATTTCATAAGCAGGAATATCGCCTCTTTTTTTATAACGTGGATGCGGCCTCCGCTCATAAGGCAAATCAAAGCTCCTGTCAATTTCCGCCTCATCCATTTGCGCAAAAGGCGGGTTAATCACCAAAACTTTGCTTCCAATTTTTTGCGTTAAAACAACATCAGAAGAATGTTCCATTCTTTTTGTGTTTTCTAAAAAACAATCGCTGTCTTTTAAACAATCTTCATGTGAATATAAATTGTCTGAACCCTGATTCACTTGATTATTCGGCACGTCCTGTGCCTCACCCCTTCGGGGCCAGCCTGCAGCTGTTCGCCTAATGGCACATCCTGTGCCCGGCGTTAAGGATTTACTTGATGTTAAAAATGCGATCTGTTTTGTGTCATAAATATTTTGCCCGTTTTGCATTTTTTTTGCAATTTCTAAAATTGGTTTTTCACCCATTCCGTAAACCAGCAAATCTGCGTTGCTTTCGCACAGTATGCTTGGCATTAGGCGGCTTTCCATAAAATCGTAGTGGGTTGTTCTGCGGAGCGAGGCTTCTATGCCACCCAAAATTACTGGGGTGTTTGGGAAAAGCTGTTTCAGAATTTTTGAATACACCGTTGTTGCACGGTCGGGGCGAAACCCGGCTTTGCCACCCGGTGTGTAAGTGTCATCGCTGCGTAACCTTTTGTTTGCGGTGTAGTGGCCAACAACGGAATCAAGGCAGCCCGATGTGACCCCAAAAAAAAGCCTTGGTTGTCCAAGTTTTTTAAAATCACGCAAATCGTCTTGCCAATTTGGTTGAGGCAAAATTGCAACACGCAAACCTGCGCTTTGCAAAACTCTCGCAATTACCGCATGGCCAAAAGCGGGATGATCAACATAAGCATCACCGCTAACTATAATAACATCCACATAATCCCAGCCAAGGTTATCTATTTCTTTACGCGATATGGGAAGGAAATCAAAACGACCCATATTGTCAGTGGTCATCCCAGCCCGTTGCGGCTTCTTGTTCTTCCACAATTTTTTGCTCGCGCATGGATTTCCATTGCGCAAGCTCTTTCAAAAGTCGGGTTCTGATTTCTTCAATGCCAATGCTCTCCAAAGCGCTAACCTGAATCGCTTCCGGATAATTTTCGGCTAGCTCTTCCTTGCGCTCTGCAGATGCGGCATCTATTTTATTGAATACGCAAAAACGAGGAACTGAAGGAGCAACCAGCTCGTCTAGAATTTTGCGAGACACCTCAATGTGCTCTTTGTAGTCGGAGGCGGCAGCATCCACTATTTCTAAAATGCAATCGGCGTTGGTGGCAACTCCCAAAGTGCTTTTGAAAGTTTCAACAAGGTGATGCGGCAGTTTGCGAATAAAACCAACCGTATCGCTTATAATTATATTTTGTCCATCGGCAAGGTGAAATTTTCGAGTGGTGCTATCAAGGGTGGCAAACAATTTATCTTCTACATAAACACCCGCTTTGGTCAAGCGATTAGTCAAAGTGCTTTTTCCTGCATTTGTATAACCAACTATTCCCACATGAAAAATATTTTGGCGATGTTTTTCTTGCAAGGATCTATCGCGTTCTATTTTTTTGAGTTTTGATTTGAGTTCCTGAATGCGATTGCGCACCAAGCGGCGGTCTACTTCCAGCTGTGCTTCTCCCGGCCCGCGCATTCCAATGCCCGGCGCTCCGGCAACCTGCCGCGAAAGGTGCACCCAGGCGCGTGTGAGGCGAGGCATCATGTATTGCATTTGGGCAACTTCCACCATAAGCCTGCTTTCTGCGGTGCGGGCATGTTTGGCAAAGATGTCAAGAATTATTCCGGTTCTGTCTAAAACTTTTATTCCGGGCAAACGTTTTTCCAAATTTCGCACTTGGGAGCCGCTCAAATCTTCATCGAAAATCACCATGCTTGCATCGTGGTTTTCAAGAGCCACACGCACCTCTTCAATTTTTCCCTCTCCAATGAGCGTTGCAGAATTAAAAGCCTGAACGCGCTGCAAAAAAATCTCCGCAACCTTTGCTCCGGCAGTTTCAGCTAAACGCTGCAACTCCTGCAAATGCTCCTGTGCTTGCAAAGGTTTAACCTTTGGCGTAGCTATTCCCACTAATACCGCTTTCTCAGAAATACGCTTTTCTCCTTTTTAAGAATATAGTAAACGCTGATTTACTCGCTTGGGTATAGGGTATGGGGTGTGGGGTATAGGGAACTGCACAAATAAACGACTAAATTTGCTCAAAAACAATGCTTTAAGTATTTTAACTAGTCACTAGCCACTACATTGAGTTAACACCCCTAATGTTTTGCATTTCGCTGGTGAATCGCCAAAGGCGAGTAATCATCA
>JAITUM010000041.1 GCA_031286305.1 Candidatus Fibrimonadaceae bacterium
AAATCGGGGCGTTGCGGGGTGTCCCCGCATTGGGGGGAGCGTAAAACGCCGTCGCCACCGTAGGGGCAGTACCTATGTGTCTGCCCCTTTGCCACGTAAGGCGGTTGCAGCGAGGGGGATTTTGTTCCCCCATATTTAAAAATAAGATGCGTTGGCCCTGATTTCGCTGGTGAATCGCCAAAGGCGAGTAATCATTAATTACTATATTAACCAAAACATTGCTTATAGGAAAAAAAATGGGAAATTCTCAAAATCCAGTGATAGATACACGCCGACTACCGCGTTTTAATAAATACGTTGTCTTTTTTGTTTCTTTATTTTTAATAGTCTTAATAGTTGGAATTATCGGTTTTTTATTCACAATGTCAATGAAACAGATTATAAAGAACGATAAATCCAATGAATTGGTAAAGTTGCTTGAGGTTGAAAAAATAAAACTTGAAACTTTTATGGATAATGAAATAGAAATAGTCCTTAAAATGACAAGCTCAACAAATATCAAACGCTACCTTGCAAACCCGACTAACCGTGAGCTTGAAAGAATTGCGCTGCGAGAGATAAGAAACCACCGCAGAAACATTAAATCCGGCACGGCTTTTTGGGTGAGCGATGTGAACAAAATGTTTTACGTTAACGACCAAGCTCCATTCTTAATTAACCCTAACGAACAATGGTACTACACAACCATCAACGGAACAGAAGCCTACAACTCCAGCATAAACAATTCCAATTTGAATGCCATAGACTTTCGGATAAATGCACCGGTTCTCAATGATGTGCGCAAGCCTTTAGGGGTGGTAGGCATAACCATAGACATACCTGCACTTATTAGCTCTGCGTATAGTTCTTTGAAAGATGGCAAAGCCCAAATATATTTCTTCAACCCTGCCGGAGAAATAATAGGTACAGACAGCTCAGAAACAACTCCCGTCAAAAAAAATATAAACGAAGTATTCAGTGCAGATGTAGATGTTTTAGAAAAAGCGAGGAGTCTCAAATCCGGCGCAGTACAAACCTTTGCCTTGCCTAATGGGCAGGCTGCCGTAACCTCCATACCCGTGTTTAAATTATATGCCGCTGCTATTTTGCCAAATAGCATAAACGATTTTAAAACTACCTTAACAACGTACTTAATTTTTGGCCTTCTGATTATTACGCTCATACTGATTCTAACCAGCCGCTTTGTTTTTAGGCTTCTAAAATCGCTGTCACTGGCCGGAGCTTCTATTGAAGAGCAAAACCAAATCATTATGGCCGGAATCAACTACGCCAGCGAAATCCAAAGAAGCATACTGCCGCCTAACCACGTTATGTCAAGCGCATTCTCCGATTATTCCGTGATATGGGAACCTCGCGATATTGTGGGCGGCGATATATATTGGGCTAAACGTTTTGGAAAAGGTTCGGTGCTGTGCGTATGCGATTGTACCGGTCATGGTACGCCGGGTGCTTTGCTAACCATGCTTGTAATGTCGGCTCTAGATTCTATTGTGTCGGAGAGCAATTGCAATGATACCGCCGAAATAATATTTAGACTTGATGAAAGGCTCAGAAAAGTTTTTAATGTCCGAAATTATAAAGAAGACAAAAAAATGAATGATGGTTGCGACCTTGCAGTTCTGTTCATAGCAAACGATGGGAGCGTTAGGTTCTCCGCCGGAAATACCAATGTTTTTATTTGCAATGAAAAAAAGGTGCAACGAGTTAAAGGGCAAAAAATTTTTGTGGGCGAGGGCATTGATAATAAAGAGAAAATAAAAACAATGTATGTTCCTTTTGACCCAAAGAATAAATTTTACATAGCTTCGGATGGGTTATTTGACCAGCCTGGCGGCGAAGATTCGGTTCCTTTCGGATATAAACGATTCGAAAAGCTTGTAATTGCAAATCATACCAAAGACATAGCTACAATATCCAATATTATAGAAGCCGAGTTTGAAAGATATCGCGGCGCGGAGCAAAGAGTTGATGATCTTGAATTAATAATTTTTCAACCTCAAATTCGGGGGGTGTAATGCTTAGGGGAGTTTGGTATGAAAGTTGATTTGTTTGAGCATGAACAGCAAGTATATGATAGAGCGGCAAATCATTCGGCAGAGGTTCGTAGCAAAAAAACTTCTCTTTGCTTAGAAGAATATTCGGTGCTTGTAAAAGAATATGGCAGAATGCTAAAACAGCTTCGCAGAGCCACGCGCATAGCAGATAGAACTACTACCGGTTTATACGAAAGCAATTTAAGCTTGAGCGATAAGGTTAATTTTGATGCGCTTACCGGAATCTACAATAGACGATACATGGAAGACAACATGAAAAAAATTATAAATTTCTTGTTGCGTGGCGGTGGCGGGCGCATAAGCGTTATGATGCTCGACATTGATAACTTTAAATTGTATAACGATACTTACGGGCATAGCATGGGAGATGAGTGCCTAAAGTCGGTTGCACAGGCTCTTACAGCCAGCGTAACAAGAGCAGACGATTTTGTTGCCAGATACGGTGGAGAAGAATTTGCCGTTATTCTGCCAAATACCAGCGAGATGGGTGCGCGCAAAGTTGCAGGCACAATACTCAAAAATGTAATGGAACTTGAAGTTCCGCACGAAAAAAACGAGGCCGGTATAGTCACTATTTCAATAGGAATTACACACGGAAATATAACGCTTCCTGTAGACGGAAGTTCTTATCCGCAAGACGGAAACTGTTATATAAAACGTGCAGACGAGGCTCTGTATATGTCAAAACGGAGCGGTCGTAACAGATATACCTATTTAGCTATGGAGGAAAAGGTATGACTTTTAATATACGTCAGTATAAAAAAATGCTTGAAGAGAATCACGTAGAGGTCATCTACAGCGGCCCAATTTGGGCAAGCAGTATTGATGGCATAGCAGAACTGCTGTTAAAGCGTCTCGAATACGAGGAGATACCGCTCAGTGCCTCACAGTCCGTTTTTTCGGTATTTGTTGAGCAAATGAGCAATATAATGATGTATTCGGCAGAAAAGGAGAAGTTGATTAGTTCAAGCGGCGCTTTGATGGAAGCATCAAAAGGAATATATATTTTGGGAATTCAAGGTTCAACGTATTTTATCCAAACCGGAAACGTTGTGACCGAGAGCAGCGCTGAAATTCTCAAAGAGCGAATAGAGCGTCTTAATTCTATGGATAAAAAGGAATTGCGGCAATACTATAAGCAACAAATGTTGGCAGATAACGATAACCCTGAAAGCAAGGGTGCCGGCATTGGGTTAATTGAGATAGCTCGGCGGGCATCTGTTCCTATCAGCTATGAATTTGATTCACTTGGAAACGGATTGTTATATTTTACAATGAATGTTATAATCAAACAAGGAGGAAAAGTATAATGGCATTCTTTTTGGAAAGACAAAGTGCGACCTCAACGCCTTATGTGCTAATTGATGAGAAAAAAAGCTATATGAAGCTTGAAGGTCGATGTTTTTATGAGAACGTTGCTGAGTTCTTCAAGGAAGTCAATGATTGGCTTGATGCTTACCTTGTAACTGATTTTGGGACTTTTACTTTTGACTGTGCCATAAATTACTTCAACAGTTCCACCACAAAACTGTTGCTCAATATGTTGTTCAAAATGGACAAATATTCTTCTGCAGAAAATCAAGTGATAGTGAACTGGATAACCACCGAAGACAACGAGATTATGATTGAATGCGGCGAAGACTTTGCTGAGGACTTGAATAACTTAGAGTTTAATATGGTTATAACTTAGCCTTTGGGAGTTTACCCAAATCTGTCACCGGACTTTGGGTCAAAGGCATCCCTTATCCCTTCGCCTATAAACGAAGCTAACATTAGCGTTATAAATAATGCAGATATTGTAGAAATTGTAATCCAAGGAGCATAAAGATTTGCTAGACCTTGCGAAAGCAAGTCTCCCCAAGAAGGGGTTGGAGGCTGCAAACCAAAGCCAAGAAAGTCAAGGGCAGTTAATCCTGAAATGCCGCCAATTAAAGAAAAAGGAAAAATTGTGATAACAGGCGTTAGAGCGTTGGGTAAAATTTCTTTGAAAAAAATTCTTTTGTGGCTGAGACCGAGCACCTTGGCTGCCTTTACAAATTGCATATTCTTTATTCTATAAAACTCTGCCCTCATATAATAACTTAAACCAATCCAACTGAACGCTGCCATAATCACAGCCAAAAGCCAAAAGCCCTGGCCGTAAATGCTACCTAGCAAAATAACCACATATAAAAAAGGTAGCGCTGCCCAAATTTCAATTAATCTCTGAAAAATCATATCCATTTTTCCACCCAAGTATCCTTGAACCCCACCTATAACTATACCCAAAAAAGCTCCGATTAAAGCAAGCAAAATGCTAAAACTCATGCAGATTCTAAACCCGTGAATCAAACGAGACAAAACATCTCTTCCATGAGCATCCGTTCCCAGCCAGTGCTCTGCAGAAGGTTTGTACGGAGGCGCTCCTTCTGCGGTTAGCTGCGATTTTATTGGGCTCCAGGGAATGGGCGGGAATATAGCGAAAACAGGAATGGAATTTTGCTTTGCATATTCAACCAAATCTTTGTAGTCCGGTGCGGTGGCAAAGGTGCCGTGAAATTCGTTTTGCGGATAATGGAAAAGCGTTGGGCAATAAAGTTTGCCATTGTATGTTAAAAGCAAAGGTTTGTCGTTTACCAGCCATGGGCTTGTGAGCGAGAGCAAGTACGCTGTGGCTAAAATCACAAAAGAATACCATGCAAGCTTATTTTGCCTGAATTTTGCAATCCTCTGTTTGGTAAGTTCGGTCACGGAATGTTAATTTAGAAATTTCCTCCTTTATATGTTGCAGTGAAGTAAGCGCTCCTTCAATATTCCAGCTGCTTTTATCATATAAAGCGGCATGGTTGCTTATGGCTCTGATTTGTGTAGCTTGCACTCCATACTCTTTGCAAGTTGCAAAAAATGCCGCTCCTTCCATAGATTCAATCTGAGCTATTTTTCCCCTTAACTCCCCTGCTTCTTCCGTTTTTGTGCAACTCGAAACCGTTGCGCCTTTAACGCTTTTCAACTTTCCTTTAAATGGCGAAGCCTTGCTTGCAAAAAAAGTATTTGGTTCCCATGGCAAAAACTCAATCAGGCAATCGCTTTCCACCTCCACCACATCGCAAATATTTAAACCGCTTGAACGATATGCCCCTGCAATTCCTATTTGAATGGCATTTTCATATTTTTTGTTTTGAAACGCTTTACTTAAGCTAAGAGCTGTGTTCAAAATTCCCATTCCGGTAATTAAGCAATCACAGCCCTGCGGAATTCCATCAGGAAAAACTCCGTTTTTTTCCATTTCCGTTGCAAACACTAAAAGATTGAGCATGAGAGTATTATAGTAATTAATGATTAACTCGCTTGGGTATGTGTTTAATTACGAAAGTTTTCGTAACGAAAGTTTTCGTAATGATTTTTTTCTACATTATAGCTTTTAAGAGGCTGTTTTATGGAAAATCCGTTTAAGTTTGGTTCTGTGGTGAGTGAAAATTTTTTCACAAACAGGCAAAAAGAAGTTGAAGAGGCAAAAAATGTGCTTAGCAGTAACAATCATTTGGTGCTTATATCGCCACGACGCTTTGGCAAAACTTCTCTAATCAACAAAGTTACAAGCTCGTTTTCAAGGCCGGTAATATATATGGATTTACAATTAGTTACCGACGTTCCAGACTTAGCAACGCAGCTGCTCAAAAAGTTTTTGAACATAAATAAATGGGAAAAAATAAAACATTTTTTGGCAAATTTCAAAGTTGTGCCAACACTGGAACTGAACCCGCAAACCGGCAGTATGGAGGTTTCTTTTGCTCCATCTGCAAATAACAAGTTCACGCCGCTGGAAGATGTTTTGAATTTAATTGAAAAAACAGGCAAAAAGGATAATAGACCAATTGTTGTCTTAGACGAATTTCAGGAGATCAAGTATTTAGACAAAAATTTATCCAAACAGCTTAGAGCTGTCCTTCAGCATCATAAAAATGTGAATTATGTTTTTTTAGGCAGCTTGGAATCCATGATGAAGGCTATTTTTGAAAGCAAAAAATCTCCATTTTATCATTTTGGATACCTAATGAACCTAGATAGAATACCTTACGATGATTTTTTTGATTACCTAAAAAAACGTTTTGACAAAGTCACAAGCAAAAGTGAAATAATTTCAAAAGAAATTTTAGAATTCACCAACCGGCACCCATACTACACCCAGCAGCTCGCTTTTTATTGCTTTTCATTTTTAGAAAAAGAAAAATACAAAAAAGACATGTTGTTGCTTATTGTTCAAAACATCACCGCCATTCACAATATGGATTATGAGCGACTTTGGAATGCAATTAAGCAAACAGATAAAAAAATTCTCATTGCTCTTGCCATGCAAGAAAAACCCTCCGGTATTTTAAGCCCCACAAGCACTATTTACAGCGGTTTGTCTCGCTTAATAGAGCGTGGTTATATTGTAAAAAATACGCATTATGAATTTGATGATCCGTTTTTCAAAAATTGGATTATTATGAAGAGAGGGTAATCTTTATAGTAACCCGCATCCCACGAATGCAAGCTTTACCACCCATAACAGTCGGATTGTGCGTTATTCTGCTAAATCGTTCCATAAGAGGTGACATAGAAAACTTCTAAGCTACCCCATAGCAGATTTAATGCTTTTCACGTACTAACGGTAAAATTCTCAAGCGAATTCTTTTTGAATCTATTGTTAACAAGGCCCCGTTTTCAAGCTCTGTCTTAGCGAAATTTAAAGCGGAGATTAACCCGGGTTACGCATTAGGGCAAAATTGGCAAAATATTCACAATCTATTCAGCATAGGCACTAACACAATCTCATTTTAACTCATAAACCTGCGAAAAATATCATTTTTTCTGGATTGACCTGCGTTTCGCATGAAGGGTGTTGAATAGTTGTGGCTGGGCTACAATAACCCAAACTTTTGCTTTGCCTCGGTCAAAGAAACTCCGCTATCTAAAAGAGCAAACAATTCTTCACGACCTCTAGCTTCGCCAATGGCAACACCTCGCGCCTCGCCAATGGTGATACCACGTGCTTCGCCAATGGTGATGCCTCGCGCCTCGCCCTGCTCCTCAGCATAAGCCAATTGAGC
>JAITUM010000207.1 GCA_031286305.1 Candidatus Fibrimonadaceae bacterium
TAAGGGTAAAAACTTCCCAAGGTTTTGGCGTAACAAAGTCCAAACCGGAATACGAAGACATTGCTAAGATAGCACAAGAACAGGGCTTGTCTGTGCAAGAAGTTTTGCATAGTTTGTAAGCCTACCTTCCCTTTTTAACGTAGCTACCGGTGCAAAATCTTAAAAATAATTTTCTATATTTTATATTATGCCTGCAAAGCGCAAATACAAAGACTCGGTTTTCACTTCCTTGTTCAGCGACAAGAAGCGACTGTTGGAGTTATATAACGCCTCTTGTCTGAACCCTGATTTACATGATTAAAGGATTTTCTTGAGTTGCAATGCGAGGTGTTTTTTTGTGAACTTATTTTTGAAATCAGGTAAATCGGTCGAATCCTGGTCAATCGGGGTTCAGACAAGAGTTCTCTACAATGGGGTTGACAAATTTCCTAAAGAAAAAGGAATCTATAGAGAAATCTGTTGTTTATTGTATAGAAAAAGGTATTTTGCGAGATTACTTGCAACAACATTCGTCGGAGGTAGTGAACATGCTTTTCACAGAATTTAATATGAAAGACGCCCTTGCTGTTAGATACGCAGAAGGTATGGCTCGTGGTGAGGCTCGAGGTGAGGCCCGAGGTGAGGCTCGGGGAATGCAAAAGCTGTTAGCTCTTTTGGAGAGCGGTATTCCCTTGGCAGATGCAAAACGAAAGCTGGGGCTTCTTAGAAAGTAGTTTTTAATGCTGGGTGCGGATATAGCAGCATAGTTGCATTGCGCATAAAGCTATTTTAGAAATTTTACTCACTCTGCCAACTTCACTTCGTGGGCAAAGTTCGCCCTACGGGCTGTCCTACGAACATTAAATTTTCTCTAACAATGCCTTAACAGACACGGGAAAATTTTCTACATTAACATCAAATATGCTAGATTTGGCTAACAGAACTTTTTTTACCGAGCTTGCACCCCAAGCTTCTGCGGGAAGTTTTTTCGATAAAATCACTGCACAAATAGGCAATTTTTGCCCCCCCCCCCCCCCCTAAGTCACTGCAATATAAGGAGTTACGCAGTTTTTCTCAGAGAAGCGGTGTCGAAGGTGTGGTGGAATTATTGCCTGAATCAGACGCCTATACACTTCGCAATACGCTGGCGAACTGTGCGAAACGCAGGTCATTTACAGAATTTTCGAACTTTATTTCAGAAGGAGATGAAAGGTGAGTGAGAAGATTATTAAAGAAGTTGAGGAATTGTCCAAAAAAAATATGGATGAAGATAAAGTTGAGCCAAATTCTGTTCCATCTGTGTTATATCATTATACAAATTTAAGTGCGTTAGTTGGAATTATAGAAACTAAAAGATTGTGGGCTACCCATACAGGTTTTTTAAATGATAAAAGCGAAGTAAAATATTCTTTTGAGGATATAATTATTCCTGTTATGATGGAATTTCCCCAAAATAAAGTTTTTAAAGACATATTAAAAGGAATAAATGAGTTGAACAAAAAAATATGTGCGTATGTAACGAGTTTTTCAAGAAAGGGAGATAATCTTGGTCAGTGGCGAGGTTACGGTAAAGGACAAAATTCTGTTTGTATAGGCTTTAATGCTGAAAAATTTGCTTCAAATGATAACGATAAAGAGCATGGTCTATTACGCAAAATAGAATACAAGAAAGAAAATCAAGAAGAATCTATTCGCAATTATTTATCTGAAGTTGATAAGGTTATATCAAAATGTCCGAACAATTTAGATGTAGATATCGAATTATATGCTCGTCTGTTATCTTTTCCATATTATTTTTCTGCTAAAACAAAATGTGATTTTTGGGAAGAAGAAGCAGAGTGGCGTTTAATATATCTAGCAGAATACTGCAAATTTAAATATATTGAACAAGAATTTAGGATAAGTAGAGCAGATTTAGTTCCATATTACGCTATTGATCCATTTAATAGTGAAGAAATTTTTAAAAAAGAAGGCATATCGGAAATTATTTTGCCTCAATCTGATAAATTTGAACTTTCTAAGTGTACTATAAGGGAATTTTTAGATAAAAATAGTTTTGATTTTGAAAAGATTGAAATAAAAGAATCGAAAATTCCAATCATCTATTAAATTTTTTCCTAGGAGTCTCCAATGAAAAAACTTCTCTCCATTCTCGCATTCCTTCCCGTCTTTTTGTTCGCCCAAAACACAGATTGGTACACTAAAGACCCTAATGCCGATGTATTTGAAATCTCAAATGCAGAAGAGTTGAAAGAGCTTGCAACTTTGGTTAATCGCCTCATACCCGTAACATTTGCCGGCAAAACAATTGTTTTAACAAATGATATTGATTTGGAAGAGAGAAATTGGACACCAATAGGGAGTAATAGCACCAATTCTTTTCGAGGAATTTTTGACGGACAGGGTTATACAATTTCCGGTTTGTTGGTTGAAGGCTTTGAATATGCTGGTTTGTTTGGATATGTTGTTGATGGACAGTTGAAGAATGTTAATGCTGTTGGCTCAAAAATTGAAGGAACTTGTGCAGGCGGTTTGGTTGCGTATTATGCTTCTACACAGCCAATTGAAAACAGTAGTGCAACGGGAAATGTGTCGGCTGCGGCTTACTCCGGCGGCTTGGTGGGGTATATGTCATCAAGCACCATTACCAATAGCTACTCAACGGGAGATGTGTTGGCTACCGGTTCTGATTCTTACTCCGGCGGCTTGGTGGGCTTGGTGAGGGATTATATGTCATCAAGCACTATTACCAACAGCTATGCAACGGGAGATGTGTCGGCTGCGACTTACTCCGGCGGCTTGGTGGGCTTGGTGAGGGGGGATGATATGTTAAGCACCATTACCATCACCAGCAGTTATGCAACGGGAGATGTGTCGGCTACTGCTACTTTCGCTGGCGCTTATTCTTGTTCCGGCGGCTTAGTGGGATATATGTCATCAAGCACCATCACCAACAGCTACGCGACAGGAGATGTGTTGGCGTTGGCTACCGGTTCTGATTCTTACTCCGGCGGCTTGGTAGGGCACATGTCAGGCACCATTACCAACAGCTACGCAACAGGAGGTGTGTCGGCTACAGCTACGGTTTCTTCTTATTCTTCCAGCGTGGCTTACTTCGGCGGTATTTTCGGCAGATACACTTATACCGAATCATCAACTATCAACTCCGTATATTACAACTCGGAAGGAGCAAGCAGGTCTATAGGTCAAGTTTGCAATACGGCTGATGTTTGCAGCAGCGACGATGCTGATATATCTACTATATCCGGAATTTCGGGCAAAACCAGTGCGGAATTGAAAAAGGAAGCTACTTTTGAAGGTTGGAATTTTACTAGAATTTGGGGCATTGAAGAAGACGTTGCTTACCCATACTTAAAAAATTATAATATTTCCATTGACATCTCCACATGCGACATCCCCAACATTCCAGCCCAGCCATATACAAGCAACCAAATCAAACCCACAATTTCCGTCTCTTGCGAAGGCGCAAATCTCACGGAAGGCACAGACTACACGCTAAGTTACGGCGCAAACATAAACGCAGGCACAAATGCTGGTAGCGTAACAATTACAGGAAAAGACGGCTACATGGAAAGCATTACAAAACACTTTGCCATAACACCAAAACCCCTTGCCGAAAACGCAATCCAAACAATAACCAGCCAAATCTACACTGGCTCCGACATAACACCAGAGCTAACTGTTAAAGACGGCGAAAAGATTTTAGAAAACGGAACAGATTACACGCCTATTTTTGCCAACAACAGAAATGCAGGCACAACAGCTTCCGTTTCCATCACAGGCAAAGGCAACTACACCGGCACAGCAATGGCCTCTTTCACCATAACACCAAAACCCCTCGCAAACAACATGATAGAAGCAATCCCCGCACAACCTTATGCGAACGGCAATGCCGTAGAGCCAATAATAACAGTGATGGACGGCACTAGAATGCTTGTTGAAGATACGCATTACTCCGTTGAATATTCAAACAACAAAACAAGCGGCATGGCAACCGTAACTATAACCGGCATGGGCAACTACGCCGGAGAAGCAACAGCTAATTTCCTAATAACCTCACCAAAAGATATAGAAGACCTAACAATCACTGCCATTCCAGACCAAATCTATGATGAAGGCAACCCAATAGAACCATTACCCACGCTCAAAGACGGCGAATACACACTTGTTCTCGGCACAGACTACACCATAGACAGATACCAAAACAACACCGCCATAGGCACTGGCAGGGTACAAGTTTCCGGAGCAGGTCTATACAGCGGCACCATGTATATTACGTTTGCAATAACAGCGAACACTCCGCTCTTATCCACTCCCTACTCCCTACTTCCCACTCCCCAAGCCACCCGCTACTATAATCTAAAAGGCCAACCCCTCGGAACAACCAAACCCACCACCCCAGGTGTGTATATAGAATACCGTCCGGGCATTGCAAAACGGATTGTGGTGCGGTAAGGGCGGCTTTATAAAAAGGCAATCAATAGAAGAGTTCGTTAAGTTTGATTTATTGCCACTACATGAGGGTCTGGTATTAATCACTTAAAATACATTTTCTATATTTAGAGTTATGGTAAAAAAATCTGCTTTTTTATTTGGTTTGCGTGAAGGTCTTTCAGCTCCATTTGCTTTATTCGCACCATTAAAAAAACCAAAGCAAATTAATGCAAGCGAACCCGTGCAGCCGTTCCCGCAAATAAAAACTAATATCGGCGGCATAGAAGCCGATTGGGCAAGGCTCGGTGGAGACATGAACAGGGCAATGGAATATGTCGCAGCAAGAGTTGGATAAAGCATCCTCATCGTAAGTTGCACGCCAACGCCCTTGTGCAACGGTATGTGGGCACGAAGGGGTAGCGGCGCACGGAGTAGCCGCGAGGGGAAGGCCTTCCCCTGCTAATTTTCTATATTCACGATATGCAGAACAATAAATTGACTTCGTCGCCGAAAAAACCTGGGGAGCAGGGGCAACCTAAACAATTAAGCGAACAAACTGCAAAAAAAGTAGCAGACATTGTAAGCATAATGCTAAATGAGAAAAATAAGAGGTAATATGTTTCGCTTTTTTTTAATTGCTTTTCTTCTTTCCTTTGCTTTTGCCAATGAAAGTAAAACCGCAGCGTGGATAACCATTGACGGCGATATTGACCAAGGCATGAGCCATTATGTCAACCGAGCCATAGCAGAGGCGGTTTCTAAAAATCCGGACTTGATTGTTTTTGAAGTTAATACCTTTGGAGGGCGCTTGGATGCTGCCTTTGCAATTGTTGATACCATAACAGCCTTGAAAATTCCGACCGTTTCTTTGGTGCAAAAAAAAGCCATAAGCGCAGGAGCCTTAATCGCTCTCTCCAGCGATAAGCTTTACATGCTCCCAAGCTCTACCATAGGAGACTGCGCGCCTATAGTGCAAAGTTCGGACGGGCAACCGCAAATAGTAGGTGAAAAAATTCAATCGCCTCTGAGGGCAAAGTTTCGCAATTTGGCGGAACGAAACGGGCATCCCAGTTTGCTTTCAGAAGCATTTGTTAGCCCGGACTTGGGTGTGATGGAACTTTCAAATGCAGATACAACAATCTATGTGAATATTGCCGAGTACAACGATATGACGGAAGAAGAACAAAAAGCGTGGACAAACAGAAAAACTTTGGTTCGGGCAGGCGAGCTTTTAACCATGACAAACGAAGAGGCACAGCAGTTAAAATTTTCACGGGGAACTCCCGAAAGCATAGAAGATTTTAAAAATGAATTGGGCATAACAAAAACCATAGCTATTAAAATTTCTTGGGCAGAGAATTTAACAAGGTTTATAGGGGCTATATCGGGGATACTTTTGATTATAGGTTTTGGTTTGCTTTATATGGAATTTAAAACGCCCGGTTTCGGTGTATTTGGTATTGTTGGCATTGTGCTTATAGCAACGGTGTTTTTAGGGCAGTATGCAAGCAGCTTGCATGATAAATTGCCGCTGATTTTGCTTTGCATAGGCGTTTTGTTTATGCTTCTTGAAATTTTTGTTTTGCCCGGAATGTTTATTTGCGGAGCGATTGGCGTTCTTTGTTTAATAGCGGCTCTTGTCACCTCTTTTGATGCTTCAAGTTTGCCGGCATTTGCGCCTAAATTCGGTTCTCTTTCAAATTGGCAATATGGTTTGCTGTACATAATGTTATGCGCGTTGCTTGCCTCCTCTTTGCCTATTTTGCTTTCAAAATATTTATTGCCAATACTTCCGGATGCATTAACGCCTATAAACAAAGTCGATTTATCCAAGGCTTACTCTCCCGTTGAAAACTTTGTGGACGAGGTGAAAAAAGGCGATGTTGGCATAGCCCTAACAGACTTGCGCCCCAGCGGACATGTAAGGTTCGGAGACAAAATGCTAGATGCTCAGTCCAGAAGCGATTTTATAAACGCCGGCACAGAAGTCAAAGTTGACTTTGTAGAAGCTGGAAAAGTATGGGTAGTTAGCGGCTAGTATTTTCTATATTCCCTCCCATGAAAGGAATTCTTTTAGCAGGTGGTGCGGGTTCAAGGCTTTACCCTTTGAGCGCAGTAGCAAGCAAGCAACTGCAGCCGGTTTATGATAAACCCATAGTTTACTATCCTCTTTCAGTGCTAATGCTGGGCGGGATAAAAGATATTATGCTCATAAGCACGCCCGATGATGTTCCCCGTTTTAAAAACTTGCTCGGAGATGGCAGTCAATGGGGCATAAACATTCAATATGCCGTTCAACCTAAACCGGAAGGCATAGCGCAGGCTTTTTTGATTGCAGAAGATTTTATAAAAGGAGAACCTTGCACACTTATTTTGGGCGATAACATTTTTTACGGCGCCTTTGAGTTATATGGCATAATGACGGTAGCCAAAGATTTTACAGGGGCAAGGATTTTAGGTTATGCCGTTCAAGACCCGGAAAGATACGGCGTTGTTGAATTTGACAGCACAGGCAAAGCTCTTTCTTTGGAAGAAAAACCTGCAAACCCCAAAAGCAACTATGCAGTGCCGGGTCTATATGTATATGATAAAACCGTTCTTGAAAAAGCCAAAGCCTTAAAACCAAGCGCAAGAGGCGAACTGGAAATCACAGATATTAACAAAACCTATTTGCAAGAAGGAACCCTGTTCGTAAAAAAAATAGGGCGCGGAGTTGCATGGCTAGACACAGGCACTCATGCCTCTCTTTTGGAGGCAAGCAACTTTGTTTATACCTTGGAGTCCAGGCAAGGATTAAAAATTGCCTGTTTGGAAGAGATTGCTGTTGAGCGAGGTTTTGTTTCTTGGGAAAAAATGAAAGAGCACCTAGAAAAAAACATGCCCAAATGCCCCTATAGGGATTATATTTTCAAAAGGTTTAGTTAATACCTTCTGCGGTTCACCAGCAGGGCTAACGCATCTAAATTTTTAAATATGGGGAAGCATTCCCCCTCGCTACAAACTGCGTTTTCCGCTACCTAGGAAGCGAGCCAGCGAGCTTCTGGAGAACCTTCATATTTGCCGTGAAGTTAATAGCCATTAATTGCTCAGCCAATGCGGGAACACCCTTCCCGCTTTACATTTCGCTGGTGAACCGTGCGAAGCGCGGGTAACACCCCGCAACGCCCCGGTCTGAACAACGTTGCGCAAAAATGAAGATAAGAATAAGATGCGTTGACCATGGGTAGGCTAGTGGTTATAAAAATGAAAAAACAGTGAATTTGCGTTAATTTGCAGCTTTTTTAGGGTAAAAGCAGAAATTCTCAAAAACCATCGTTTTTGAGACACCCATAAATATAGAAAAAAATAGAGTTTCTGTTAAAATTTCGAGGATAATAGAGTTGTCTCAAAAACGATGGTTTTTGAGACGGTTTAAAACTTCGGAGTTTGGTATTATGAACAAGAACAGATTATTTTTCATACAGTTAGCTCTTGTGATTCTGGCTATCTGGACTTGGACATGTTCTGAGCATAAGCCTATAGATTGGAGTTCCGATGAATGGCGGCAGGTTTTTGTGAGTTCTAGCTCAGAGGAGTTGTCGTCGTCAAGCGAGGGGCAAAGTAGTAGCAGTAGTGAGGAAGCTGGTAGCAGCAGTTCTGGAGATGAAAGGAGCAGCAGTTCTGAAGAGGAGATGAGTTCTAGTAGCGAGGAAGCTGGTAGCAGCAGCTCGGAGGAGGAAGGGAGCAGTAGTTCGGAGGAAGAAATCAGTAGTAGTTCAAGTTCTCTTCCTTTGTGTAATGGAGCCGAATATAATACTTCAGAAGAATTTTGTCATTCAAACAAGCTTTATGATAAATGCGGTGATGCAGATGGAGTGGGCAAGCATGAGTACAATCCTGACAACCAGTTCTGCCATAACAATTATACTGTTAACAAATGCGGTGGACAAACATTTACTCCGCCTCAGCAGCGATGCAATCTTGGTAATGTTGAAACAAGATGCGGTAGTGACAATTGGCATGACGCTACTACTCACTTCTGCCAAGGCGGTAACATGGTTTTGTTGTTGTGCGGTACTGATAAAAAGCCCTATACCATTGATGAGTTTTGTGCTACAAATGACGAAGTTCTCGATAGGTGCAACAGCAGTACTTACAATCCTTTGACAACGGGTTGTTGTAACAATACAACATACAGCTTAGTGACTCATTTTTGTCACAACAACCAAACACATACCTGCGGTAATAAGCCACATAATCCTGCTACGCATTTCTGTCACAGCAGTGAACTATATTCCTGCAATAACTTACCGTACAATCCCAACACGCATTCCTGTCACGGCAATCAAACGTATTCTTGCAATAACTTGCCGTATGATCCAAATACGCATTTCTGTTCCAAAGGCAATGTTGAAAAAATAGTTCCTCGCTGCGGTGGTACGGCGGCATATAACGGTAAAACGCATTTTTGCCACGAAAATACAGTTTACGCTAAATGCGACGGCAGCAATTACGATCCTGGAACACATTTCTGTTCCAAAGGCAATACTGAAAAAATAGTTCCTCGCTGCGGTGGTACGGCGACATATAACGGTAAAACGCATTTTTGCCACGAAAATACAGTTTATGCTAAATGTGGCGGGACGATAGAATATACGCCAGGAGCAGAAGCTTGTTGCGGCAATGGCAAATATACCATTGCAACACATTCCTGCCACGACAACCAAACATACTCTTGTGGAAACTTGCCGTATAATCCTGAAACTCAGTTCTGCTTTAACGACATCAAGATTGGGGCAAAATGCGGCATTAACCCCCAAACTTATTATAATCCCAATCTGTACACGTGCAAACCAAACATTAATCCCAATGGAATATTTTTAATAAATCCTGTGTCTTATAGCGGTGAGAGCTATGAGGCTGTTTTGATTGGTACTCAGACTTGGATGGCGCGGAATTTGAACTACAATGCCGCAGGAAGCAGATGCGCTGCCTTTGATAATTGCGCTGGTGAATATGGTCGCTTGTACGATTGGGCTACAGCTATGAATTTTGATGCTGCTTCTTGCAATTCCAGTTCTTGCGCTTCTCAAATAACTACAAAGCATCAAGGCGTTTGCCCTGCTGGTTGGCATTTGCCTAGCAATGATGAGAGGGCGGAATTGATGAACTTTGTTGGCGGAGCTTCTACAGCAGCTACTAAGCTTAGGGCTAAGGGAGGCTGGAGCACTGGTGGTTCCGGTTATATCCCTGGCACGGACGATTACGGCTTTTCGGCACTTCAGAGTGGCTACTATATCGGCAGTGCCTTCTACAGTGGCGCCTGCAACTTGTGGAACGCAGCGGAGAATAATGCCAGCTACGCTTTTTACTGGAACATGTACCATAGCTACGCGTATGTCACCATAAGAGGCGGCCCCAAGGACTACTTGTTTAGTGTTAGGTGTTTGCAGGACTAGCGTGATGTGTTGGCGAAGCGAACACAACACGCCGCCGCTAGCTTTAGCAAGCGGTGTAACTTTGGCTGTTAGCGTTTACTTGTGGGAATGTGAACTTCCCCTCTTGCGCAATTCCGCCCTCCAAAAAAGAAATTTCTTTCTACACTGCGTTGCAAAAATATTGTGGAATTATCAAACAACAAACGGAGCACAATCATGCTAAAAAACCTCCTCTCCCTTCTCCTCGCCGCAACAATGGCCTCTGCCCAAATCCTTGCCGTTTTGGAAATAGTTCCAAGCAGCGAAGAAGTTGACTTGTCGGTTACCGAATTTCGCCATCTAACAGACGAACTTCGAATGCAAGCGCGCGAAGCGCTTCCGAGAAACTACTCCGTTTTAACACGAGACAACATAATACAACTGCTGCCCCCAACAGAAGATCAAGCCAATTGCCTTGACGAAAGCTGCGCCGTTGAAATAGGCAG
>JAITUM010000244.1 GCA_031286305.1 Candidatus Fibrimonadaceae bacterium
CAGAACAGAACAGAACAGAACAGAACAGAACAGAACAGAACAGAACAGAACAGAACAGAACAGAACAGAACAGAACAGAACAGAACAGAACAGAACAGAACAGAACAGAACAGAACAGATTCAAGCAAGATAGAAAAATTTGATTCTTGTTGTCTGAACCCCGATTATCTGAGAACCTTTAGAAGCCCATATCCAACGCTTCACCAAATGTCAAATTGTACTTACTGGCCAGGATTTATTCGGCACGTCCTGTGCCTCACCCCTTCGGGGCCAGCCTTTGGCTGTTCGCCTAACGGCACATCCTGTGCCCGGCGTAAAGATTTTCGGGATGGTTTAAAATTTATGTTGGAGGGCAAGGTGAGGAACTTTGCCCTTTTTTCTTTTTTAGGGTTTTCACATTTTTTACAAGAGGAGTTTCGGTATGAGAAACGAGAGTAAGACGTTTAGGGTGTTGGTGGCGGTTTGCGTTGCTGTGGTTGGATTGGTGGGAGTGAGTTGGGGGCAGGTTGTTACTACGGAAAGTGATTTTCGAGCAGAAATAGCGGCTTATGAAGCGGCGACGGGTGATGTTGAGGTTGTGATTGGCGAGGGGTTTACGCTTACTTCGCTGGTGGAAATTCCTATGAATGCGAGCGGCAAAACGCTAACTATCCGCAGTGCGGCTTCACCTGTTGTGCTTTTGCGTGGAGTTAAAGGTGATTTGTTTACTGTGGTTAGTGGTGCAAAGCTTGTTTTAGCGAATATTATTATTGATGGCGATGAAAATGGGAAAATTGAGAATGATCGTGGTGGATCGTTGGTAAAAGTTAATAGCAATGGTGAATTGACTATGAACAATGGTGCGGTTTTACGTCATAACACCATATTTTCCAATTACGATGGAGAAACCATTGATCCAAATTTTAACAATGGAATGTTTGAGCCTCTTGATGGAGGTACACGAGATTGTGGTGGCGGCGGCGGAGTGCATGTTGATGGCGGCACCTTTACCATGAATGGCGGAGAAATATGGGGGAATATTGCAAGAGGTGGAACTCTCTTGCTGCCATACAAAGCACCTGGTGCTGAAGTATCGTGGATTCAAAAAGTCAAATTCACCATGAACGGTGGCGGAGTGTATGTTAAAGATGGCACCTTCATCATGAAAAACGGAGAAATAAGCATCAATGTTGCATACGAGGGTAATGGCGGCGGAGTGTATGTTGATGGCGGTACATTCATTATGGAAGGCGGCGAAATAAGTTTGAACGGCTCTGCATATGGTAATGGTGGCGGAGTGCATGTTAAAGACGGTACATTCACCATGAGTGGCAGCAAAATAAGTGAAAATATTGCAGTGGACGGTAATGGTGGCGGTGTGTCTGTCAGCGGTGGCACCTTTACCATGGAAAACGGAAAAATAAACGACAATGACGCAAATGATGGGTATGGTGGTGGAGCGCACATACACGTAGGTGGCATCTTCACCATGAAAAGCGGTGAGATAAACAACAATACTGCATACGACGTCGGCGGTGTGTCTGTCAGCGGTGGCACCTTTACCATGGAAAACGGAGAAATAAACGGCAATACTGGTAGCGGCGGTGGTGGCGGAGTGTCTGTTAGATACAGAGGCGTATACAGCGAGGGTGGTAAGTACGATGGTACATTTACCATGAATGGCGGCAAAATAAGCGAGAATACTGGCATTGGAGTGTTTGTTAGTTACGTTGGTATAAATGAACTCAGTAGCTCCTTCAATGCCTTTATTATGAAAGGCGGCGAAATAAGCAAAAATACTGATGTTGGTGTGTTTGTTAGTGGTGGCACATTCGCCATGGAAAATGGAGAAGTGATTGAGAACGGTAATGGCGGGGTGTATGTAGGAGACAATGATAATACAAGAATAGAAGACGAAGATGGCTGGCTTATAGGCTACTTGAGAATTGATGGTAGTTTCACCATGAAAAACAGTAAAATAAACGGCAATACTGGTGTTGGTGTATATGTTGAAAATGGTGGTGCCTTCACCATGGAAAGCAGCGAAATAAGCAATAACACTAGCAACGGAGTGTATGTTAAGGACGGTAAATGTACATTTACCATGAAAAGCGGTAAAATAAGCGGCAATAGCGGTGGTGACGGAGCCGGAGTGTATCTCAGCGGCGGTACCTTTACCATGGAAAACGGAGAAATAAGCGGCAATACTGCAAGCAGTGACGGTGGCGGCGGTGTGTGGGTTAGCTACGGTATCTTCACTATGGAAGGCGGTGAAATAAGCGAAAACAGTGCCGGCGGCTCTGACTACAGCAATGGTGTTGGCGGAGGAGTGCGAATCAGCGATAATGGCACATTCATTATGGAAAACGGCAAAATAAGCGGCAACACTGTAAAGCATAGCGGCGGTGATGGCTGGGGCACCTCTGGCGGTAGAGGTACTGGCGGTGGAGTGTATGTTCAAGGCGGCTATAATGCTCAAGGCAGTTCATTCACCATGAAAAACGGAAATATAAGCGGCAATATCGCAAGCAGTGACGGTGGTGGCGGAGTGTCCGTGAATGGCGCCATCTTCGCCATGGAAGATGGCGAAATAAGTGGAAACGACGGCAACGGAGTACAGGTCACCAACAGTGTCAATGGTTCGATTGGTACCTTTACCATGAAAAACGGAAAAATAAACAGCAATACAGTAAGAGTAAGCTCTTTCTACACTGTTGGCGGAGGAGTGCGAATCGGCAATAATAGCACCTTCACCATGGAGAATGGCGAAATAAGCGGAAACGATGGTAGCGGCGTGTATGTTAATGGTACTTTCACCATGGAAGGCGGAGAAATAAGCGGCAATACTGCAAGAGCTGGCGGCGGCGTATATTTTTGGGGTGATACGTTTACTATGAACGATGGCAAAATAAGCGGTAATACAGCAAAGGGCGGTGAAGGTAGTGAACCTGTAGGTGGCGGCGGTGTGTATGTTCGGAGTGGTATATTCACCATGGAGAACGGAGAAATAAGCGGCAATATTGCAAGTGACGGTGCAGGTGGCGGAGTGTACGTTAATGGCATCAGCACTTTCACTATGAAAAATGGCAAAATAAGTGAAAATGTCACAGACGATGGCGACAATTACGGCAACAGCGGTGGTGGCGGAGTGTATGTTAGTGGCACTTTCACTATGGAAGGCGGTGAAATAAGCGACAATATCGCAAAGCACTCCAGCAGCGACAACAACCACGGCAACGGCGGTGGAGTGTCTGCTATTGGCTGTGGCACCTTTATCATGAAAAACGGCCTAATAGGCGGCAATACCGCAAATCGCGGCAGCGGTTACGGTTATGGCGGCGGCGTGTACGTCCATAGCGATTCGAACATAAACTGCAAAGACGTTGCCTTCACCATGGAAAACGGCGAAATAAGCAATAACACAGCAAGTATTGGCGGTGGTGTGTATATCAACAATCGCAGCCTCTTCACCATGGAAAGTGGCAAAATAAGCTGGAATACCGCAGGCAACGGTAACGGAGTGTTTATTTCCGGTGGCGCATTCGTCTCCAGTACCGATGGCAAATTCGCCATGAACAACGGCGTTGTAGTCGGTACAGGCAATGTTGTTTCCGGCAGATACAACCTCAATAGCGGAATCGCAATAACATGGAACAGACCAGCAGGCATGACTCCATACATTTACATCGAAGGTACAAATACCCATTTGAGCAAATCAGCAAACTCATCAACCGAATCATCAGCTATTTGGGCAATTGACGACGGCAAATTTGGCATTTCTTACCAATATGGCGAAAACGAAGGCTTTATTGAAGTTGCAAATGTAATTGTGAGAACTCCAACCGAGCTTGCAGAACTCGAAACCACCTGCAAAGCAGAAAACAAAGTATGGCAAAACAACGCTTGCCGTGAAAGAAACGCAGCAGAGCTAGCCCAAGAAGCTAGGCAAGCTTGCGAAGCAACGTTGGGAAATCAGTATATAAACGGAGTTTGCAAAACGGCAGCTGAGCTTGCAGAACTTGCCAAAGAAGCCAAAGAGGCTTGCGAAGCAGAAGGCAAAACATGGCAAAACAACGAATGTAAAACAACCTTCATAATTTTTCAAGACAATCCTTTAATCCAGAAAATCACGGTTCAGACAACATACTACACCCTACACGGTCAACCATTAGGCACCCAAAAACCAACCACACCGGGCGTATACATTGAGAAACGTGGCAAACAAATGCGGAAAATCATGATACATTGAGCAACATTGCTTGGGACAAGGGACAAGCGAAACGCTGAGCTTCGTTGTTCGGGACATGGGACATGATTTGTGCAGACTCATATCCCAAGCAATGTAGCTTCACGTTTCGCTTTCCGCTGTTTACTTCACGGCAAATTTCTTCTTAGTCTTCCACGCAGGCTTACCGCTGTCTTTTAAAACAAAATCTTTCTCAGACAAACCGGTCATCTCATAAATCACTTCGGAAGGAATACCTTTAGCTTTCATTTTCTTTGCTATCTCAATCTTCTCGTGGGCAAAGGCGGATTTTTTTGGTCATAGCGACACCTATTCCCGTAGGTTTCAATGAGTATTTGAAAAGAATTATATGGTGAAATTTCAAGGAGTGCGTTTTGTTTAGCTAGAAGGCTTAAATACGCAGAGTATTTGAAAGAAGGTTATAGTTCACGCCGAGCTTCAAAATTAGTTGGAGTTAGCGTTCGTACAGCTATGGCATGGCGTAATGGCAGACAAAGAAGCTCTGGCCGTAATGAAGCTCCGCTGCCGCCATTTGACGATAAATCCTATGCTAATATTAATGGGAATAGCTTTCATTTCTATAATAAGAATGTGAATAACATGAAAGAATACCATAAGAAGTTTCTTACTCTTGGGGAGCGCCTTAAAATATATCACTATTTAAAGCTTGGCTTGTCTCGCCACCAGATAGGCTTAGAGTTAGGTCGTCATCATTTAGCAATCAAAATATCGCTGGTAAAACAAAAATATTACACCAAAACAAAAAATAGTTGCGCAACAAGCACAAAGGATGGTTAATTTAGCCGTTTTTTGTGCAGTTCCCCATACCCCATACCCCATACCCCATACCCTCCTATACAGGGCAAACGCAGGAGAGATATTTGTCTCTACCGCCTTTTCTTTTAGACTGGAGCAGGCAGCTTAGTCCCACCCAGCCTTCGGCAGCCCTCCCTAGAGGGCAACTTCAAAAAAATGTTTACCGGACAACAGTGTAATTACTATATTAAAACAAATGCTAGATTTTTATCCTGTTCATATATATTATCCGCTTGAGGAAGCTGAGAAGAAATATCAAGAGGGTGCTCTAAAACAAACGGAGACCCAGTTGTTAGACTTCGTAGAGAGGCATTTGGAAGAAATTATAGACACAGCAAGCGAAGAAGGCGAACCAAATGATGAATCTATCTTAGATGCCGTTAAAGGTGAAATCCTTGCGCGAGGCTCAATACAGCCTGTCGCAGAACTTGCCGATATGCTAAAAGAAATCCACAAAGAAATTTGGTACAAGGGCGAAGTTACAAACTGTAGCCAAAATCCAAGAGATGTAGCCGAGCAGTGGCAGGCGGAATATGCAATTAAATGGCGTGAAGCGAGACTTTTTGAGGTATTTGTAGTTCTGGAACATTGCGCAAGCGCAGTTCTTGCCAAATTTAACGGAGTCCGCTAGTGAATACACCTGTAGAAGCGCTATATTTCAAGGATTTGAATAATTATCAAACCCTCACTGCAGAGGAAGAACAGGCGCTTGTACAGATTCTCAGAGACGAAAATAAAAAAAACATACACAACGCTGCTCTTCGCAAACTCATATGCGGCAATCTGCGTTTTGTGGTGAGCGTTGCTCGCAAATACCAAGGGCGCGGGCTTAGCCTGCTAGATCTAATCAACGAAGGAAACCTAGGGCTTTTCAAAGCTGCTTTGCGTTTTGACTGCGCAAAAGAAGTTCGCTTTATAAGTTATGCAGTTTGGTGGATAAGGCAATCAATACAAAAAGCAATATTTGAACGAATTGGCTCAATGAGAATTCCTCCGAACAAGCTAACCCTTGTGAGTCGTTTTAAAAGAGCTTTGTCTAGCAACTTGGGCGACTACGATAAAACATTCAGTATGCCGGAATTTAGAGACCATGAAAAAGACATAATAGACATAATGGAAAAAATGATGGAAATTTCCCTTGATGCACCCACCAATGATGACCCAAGCTCCGATGGCGTTGGAACGCTCTTGGATATTTTGGAGGGAACCGCAGATAGTCAAGATGATTACACAAGGGAAGCCGAACTTCAAAACATGGTGAGCAAAGTGCTCGTAAAATTACCGCAAAGAGAAAGCGAAATTCTCCGCATGTTCTATGGCATAGACTCCTCAGAAGACAGCACGTTGCGTGATATTGGCGAAGATATGCGGCTTTCTCGCGAAAAGGTGAGGCAAATAAAAAATAAAACACTTCGCAGAATGCAAAGAAATAAAGAGCTGCAAGAAAATTTAAAAGACTTCTTTTCTTAAACATTGTTTTCTAAATTCAGCAAATGCGTATTTTAGTTCTTAATTGTGGTTCGTCATCTGTAAAATTTGCAGTTATAAATACCAAGAGCGGTGTAGCCTCTGTTGGTGGGTCTATGGAAATAGGGGATTCTCTAAATCTTAACGGTGCGCTTGTAGCGATACAGAAACAACTCAAGGAGACCGGCGAAGACCAAGGGCTTGCGGCAGTGGGGCACAGAGTGGTGCATGGCGGAGAAAAATTTTCAAAATCCGTTTTGATTGATGATGGGGTTTTAAAAGCAATAGAAGAATATTCAACGCTTGCGCCTTTGCACAATCCGTCTAACTTGCAGGGGATAATTGCTGCAAAAGAAAATTTTCCGGTTGCACAAGTGGCCGTTTTTGATACCGCTTTCCACAGAACGCTTCCGCACTACGCTTATCTCTATGGCATTCCATACCATTTATATGAAGAGCATAAAATTCGTCGCTATGGTTTTCATGGTTCTTCGCATCGTTTTGTGGCAAAAAAAACGGCAGAGCTTTTGGAGAAAAAACCGGAGGAGCTATGCTTGCTCATTGCTCATTTAGGGAACGGCTGTTCTGCAACAGCGGTGAAATTCGGGCAGTCTGTGGACACAACCCTTGGCTTGACCCCGCTTGAAGGCATGGTTATGGGAACAAGGTGCGGTTCGGTGGACCCAGGTGTAATACTTCATTTGAACAAAACTTTGAAATATGATTTTGAAACTTTGAACAAATTGCTGAACAAAGAAAGCGGGCTTTTGGGGCTTAGCGAAAATTCCAACGATATGCGTGTTCTTTTGAAAGCGGCGGATAATGGCGAAGAAAAGGCAAAAATTGCAATAGAGGTTTTTTGCTACCGCGCTGCAAAAGAGATAGCTTCTTTAATGCCTGCGCTCCCAAGGTTAGACGCTTTGGTTTTTACCGGTGGTATAGGTGAGAATTCCGAGCCAATCCGCAAAAAAATCCTATCTCATTTGGAAATATTTAAACCTAAGGTGCTTGTTGTGCCTACAAATGAGGAACTAATGATAGCAATGGACACAGCAGAGATTGTTAATTCACTTTAGTTCATTTTTTATCTGCGCAATGCTGTAATTTCCAAAGTGAACCATGGAAGCTACCAGTGCTGCTGCTGCGTGGGTTTTTTGGAATAACTCAGCTATGTGCTTTGGCTCGCCGGCTCCGCCGCTTGCTATAACGGGAATCGCTACAGCTTGGCAAATTTTTTCTGTGATTATCAACTCGTAGCCGTTTCGAACACCATCGGTATCTATACTGTTGAGGCAAATTTCTCCTGCACCCAAGTCCGCAGCTTTTTTTGCCCACTCCACAGCATCCAGGCCCATATATTCACGGCCACCGCGAATTACAACTTCATAGCCGCTCGGAATTTTTTCCGAAACACCAACAAACTTTGCATCCATTCCAAGCACTATGCACTGATTGCCAAAAGCCTTAGCGCCTTCTGCTATTATATTAGGATTTAGCACAGCAAGGCTATTGATGCTTATTTTTTTTGCACCGGTAAGCAAAATTTGCTGCATATCTTCCAGATTGCGCACCCCGCCGCCAACAGAAAGCGGAACGGATATGTTTTTAGCTACTTCTTTCACCATCTCAATATCGCAAAGCCTGTTTTCCGAGCTGGCGGTTATATCGTAAAAAAACAGTTCGTCAATGCCTTCTGCGCTATATTTCGCGGCCATTTCAACAGGATCACCAACATCAATGTTCCCCTCAAACTTAACGCCTTTAGTCACTTTGCGATTGCGAACATCCAAGCAAATGATTAATTTTTTATTGAGCATATCTTGTCCTCTTACTTGTTAAATCCGGCACGACTTGCGATGCCACAAAAGCATTTTCGTAATATCTTATAGCTCTTTTTTCAAATCTAAAATCCATTGCAGCAACATCAAAGCGGGAATTTTGATCCAAACCGCCATTGTGATGCAAAAAATGCGTTGCAGTTTGCCAAATTTTTACCTGTTTCTCCTTATTAACCCTTGTATCCGGCGACCCAAAATGCTTTTTCCAAATTGATTTTACCTCAATAAAAAGCCATTTTCCGGTTTTATCTTTCGCTACTATATCAAGCTCTCCGCCTCTATATCTGTAATTCCTTGCAAATAATCGGCAACCTTTGCGCAGCAGGTACGCGCAAGCATAAGTTTCCGCCTTTCGGCCTCTAATACTCTTTATCGTTGGCATTAAGAGAAAGTAGAAATTTTTTTCGCAATGTCTTCGTGATAGCCCTGTGTTAAACTTTCTAAATTCAATGCAATGTTTCAACGTCTCCCATACCTGACCATAGAGGCTTTTAAAGGGCTTTCAAGGCATCGCCTTGTGATAATTCCTTCGCTTGCCACAACTTTTTTATGCTCATTTTTGTTGATAACAAGCATGAACGCTCTGAGTTCTGCAGTTTCGCTCTCCATGCGCTCAGCATCTCTATATAGAATAGAAGCGTTTTTTTTGAACACACCAACACAGGCAGAAGCAGATTCCATTTTAAATGCGGTGGCCGCCTTTGAAAGCGTAAGCTCGCTGATTTATGTTCCGGACGAGCAGGCCTTGGAAGAATTTAAGCAAAGCTTTCCGGAAGACATGCTCTACCTTGTTGAAGGCAATCCCTTGCCGGCCTCTCTTCGCATTCAGATAAAGGCAAATGCGCAAAATATTGAAACCATTGAAAAAACATCGCAAGAGTTGCTCAGTATGCCGGAAATTTCCGTTGTTAAAGCTCCAACGGAATGGATTGAACGGTGGGAAAATTTTAAGTGGCACTTCTTTGCTATCCCAATGGCCGTGTCTGCGTTTATGCTGATAGTTCTGTGGTTAATTATGTGGAACGCTGTGCGGTTAACACTCATTTCAAGAAAAGAACTTGTGCATAACATAAAGTATTCCGGCGGAACTCCGTTTTTTATACAATTCCCTTTTGTGCTTGAAGGGTTGCTGCAAGGGCTTATAGGTGCGGGTTTAGCTGTTATTTTGTTTGGTTTGCTTAGGAATAACATTATTGATTTTTTCCCGATACTCTCGGAGTTCACACAAAAAAGCTGGCAGGCAAGCATCTTTGTTTTATTGTTCGTAGCCATATCCGAAGCGATAGTAAGTTTTTTCACAGTCCGCAAATTTTTGACAAGAGGTGTTTGACTCTTAATAAAGGGAGAAGCTTCTCCCTCGCTGCAACCGCTTCGCGTTTTCCGCTACCCTCTCTTGCCC
>JAITUM010000068.1 GCA_031286305.1 Candidatus Fibrimonadaceae bacterium
GAAACTGATAACCCGGGCGTAAAAATCTTTTTAGAGCGATTGGAATACTACATACTAGGCTCCATTGTTGATGCCGAACGCCAGAAAGATTCTTTGCTTAACGATATTTTGAAGAAACTGGATATTAAGTCCAATGAGCTTGCTGGTTTAAGTTTTTTTGAAAGCATTGATAACGGAACGAGAAACATTGATTCTCAAACCGTTCTAAGGATAGATCCTATTGTTCCTGTACAGTGGAGGCAAGGTACTCCCTTTAATAATAATCTAACAAATCCAAACTGCTCTGATGGTAAAAATAGTGCTGGCTGCGTAGCTGTTGCAGTAGCACAAATTTTGTATTATTGGAACTATCCAACTGTTACAACCAATGTGATAAATGGTTCTTTTATTTATTGGCCATGGATACATGGATTTAGGAGAGCAAGTAACTTCAGAGTAAATAGGCATGATACTCAAAATGATATAAGAATGAAAGATAGAGCAAGAGTACAGGTTGCAAATTTATTTCAAAAAATAGGCGCAGGCGTGAACATGAATTACGGTTGTTTAGGGAGTAGTGCTTCAATGGCAAATGCTCTGAGTTTTTTAAGGAACCATGGATTTACAGTACCAGCATTGTCGAACTATAATTTAAGTATTGTTACTACTTCCTTAGTAAATAATAAACGACCTATAATAGCAGTAGGTTGTTCAGCAGAATCAACAGGAAAAAAATGCCATGCCTGGGTAATAGATGGTTATCATAGAATTAGAGTAATTACAACCCTAGCACCTGGATTATCAATTCCTCTTTATGATAATCATTATGTACACAATAATTGGGGCTGGAATGGATCGTTTGATGGTTTTTATTTGAATAATGTTTTTAATCCAAGTGAACTTGCTTTTCAAAATATTGAAGTAGCTCCTGTATATAGGTAAGGAATCCTAATGAAATACCTCTTCCTAATTTTAAGTTTAATTTTATTCTCATGTTCAAATTCCGAGAAAGAAAATGATCGTATTGTTGGAACCTGCTCTTCGCCAAATCCTGCAAAACCATCAAAAAGCGAAATATTATTTGATGCGCAAGGAGGTGTTGATTCTGTAACTATAACAGGATGGATTGATGAGGGTTTTGATAATTGCAGATATATCTATAATGACTATGATGATTGTAAAGGAAACTATTGTTTTAGTCCTGGTATTATTCTAAAAATAAAATGTAAATGGTTTGTTGCAACACGAACAGACGAAACTACAATACATGTTTTGGTAAATCAAAATGAAACCGGAGAGGAAAGAAAGCATTTTATAAAAGTACAGAGAGGTAATTGTTTTAGTGGTTTTTGGATCATTCAATCGGCGGAGTAGCTACTACTAATGAAATACCTCTTCCTAATTTTATGTTTGTTTGTTTTCTCGTGCTCAAGCTCCGAAAAAGAGAAAGAAGATGAACGTATTTTTAACTGCTGTTCTTGCCATTCAACAGAGCCGTCAAAAAGTGAAATGCTGTTTAATACACAAGGAGGTATTGATTCTGTAACTGTAGTTGGACTGCCAACTCATGGAATGCATGATAATTGTAAATATTTTTATAATGACCTTGATTATTGCAAAGAAAATTACTGTCAAATAAATGACAGCGGTTCAGTATTTTATTGCAGTGGAGAAGATCTCTCTTGTTTCACAGATGGCAGAGGCATAATAGTTGATTATGGACGCGCTATCCTAAAAATAGAATGTGAGTGGTTTGTTGCGACACGAACAGATGAAACAACAATACATGTTTCGGTAAAACAAAATAAAACCGGAGAGGAAAGAAAGCATTATGTAGAAATGAGGGCTATTCCCTACTGTTATTCAGGTTTTTGGATCATTCAATCCGCGGAGTGAGTTGAGAATAGCTCAGGTAAAAATTGAGAAAAATGTTCAGGGTGGCTCTGCCCTAACCCGTTTGCCAAACGGTTCTGTGTGCTTTGTAGAGGGAGCTTTGCCCGGTGAATCTGTGGAAATTGAAATAATTGAGCAAAAAAAAGATTTTGCAAAAGCAAACATTGTAAAGATTTTAGAACCGAATTTAAAGCGACGAACTCCGCCTTGCCCGTATTACGGAAAATGCGGAGGCTGCAACGCTCAACATGCGGAATTTGAATTGCAAATAGAAGTTTTAAAACAAATAGTCTTTGATCTGTTCTTGAGAACCGCAAAAATAAATCTGCCGCAAAATTTTGAAATACATCACGGCTCGGAATGGAGTTATCGCTATCGCGCGCAAATATTTGCAAATGGTTTTTTGATGCGAGGCAGCAATGTTGCAATCCCAATAGAAAAATGCATGGTTTTATCGGAAAATTTAAATAAAAAAATAAAAGAAACTTCTTTAGCAAAAAAAACATATTTATTCGACAACCAAAGCGAAAAATTCCTAGGCAAACACATTCACGCAGATGAAAGCGTGTTTTTTCAAAGCAATTTGGAGCTACTTCCAAAACTGATAGAAGAAGTTTCCAAAGCAGCAGGCAAAGGCGAGCTTCTTTTTGATATTTTTAGCGGAGTGGGTTTATTTTCCGCATTTTTACAAAACCAATTTGAGCGTGTTATAGCCATTGAGCAAAATCCTTTGTGCCAAAAGTTTGCAGAGAAAAATCTGGGCAAAAACTGTGAATTCTATGCAATGGATGCCGAGGAATGGAGCGATTTCTCAGGTTGCGTTTTAATAGACCCGCCTCGCACAGGAATCACAAACAAACTCTGCGACACTTTATGCAAAAACAAACCCAATAAATTAATTTACATCTCTTGTAATCCTGCAACATTAGCTCGCGACACCCGTAAATTCCTAAACGCCGGCTACACCCTAACCAATATCCAAGGCTTTGCCTTTTACCCCCAAACATTCCACTTAGAAATGATGGCGGTGTTTTTGTGAATATTTATCAAAATATTTTCTATCTTACTATTGTATATGCGTGACCTTCGCATCGCGTTGTTTTTTCTAGCCGCCCTTTCCACGACATGGGCGCAGTGCCTTAATTTTACAATTTATGCAAATAATTCATCTATTGGCTGCGGCGATACCCCTATAGTCGAAGTAACCACAATGTATGGAGAATCTTTTATACTTCGTATTTTTCCAGAAGACGAAAGTATAAGTTGGACAGGCGGTGGATACACATTTAGCACTAGTGCCGTTTTTGAACCTATTTTCGAAAACCCAACCGGTGCCAGCCAAACTTTAACATATACCGTAACAAGAAACAATGTTTCAAAAGACATAGCCGTCACTTTAAACCAACGCCCAAGCTACACTGTTTCTTTTTCCACAAGTGGTGGAGCTCCTATACCACCCCTTCAACAAGTGCTCAAAGACAGCCTTGCTACGGAACCTGTGGGAGCTTTCACAAGAGCGGGGTATAACTTTGATGGTTGGGATTTTAATTTTAACACCCCAATTACGGCAGATAGAACAATTAACGCAAAGTGGAAAGCAATTGAATATGACATAACCTACCATCAAAACGGAGGCACCGGTGTAAGCAACAGAAAATACACCATAGAGACTCCCACAATAACCCTGCCAGCACCAACTAGAACCGGATACACATTCGCAGGCTGGTATGATAACGCTGGCTTCGCAGGAAACACTATCACAGAAATTTCAACCGGTAGCACAGGCAACAAAAACTTTTACGCAAAATGGGAAATTCAAACCTATAACATAACCTACCATCAAAACGGAGGCGCCGGTGCAACAGACGGAACTTACACCATAGAGACTCCCACAATAACCTTGCCGATACCCACTAGAACCGGATACGACTTCAAAGGATGGCATGATAACGCCGGCTTCACGGGAAACCCCATCACAACAATTCCAACCGGCAGCACAGGCGACAAAACTTTTCACGCAAAATGGGATATTAAAACCTACACTGTGCAATTTTCAACCGGTGGCGGCAGCGCAGTTCCAAATCAAACAGTGAACCATGAATCGCAAGCAACTGTACCCACTCCTAACCCAACTCGCACCGGATATGATTTTAAAGACTGGGATTTTGATTTTAGCACTAAAATTACAGCAAACATCACAATTAATGCTATATGGATACCAAAAACTTTCACAGTCATGTTCACAACAGAAAGCGAAACCTTTGATACACAGCTTGTAGAATACAATGCGAGAGCCACTGCACCAGACCCGCCGCCAACACGCGAAAATTATGTTTTTGACTACTGGGAACTAAGCGGTGCACAATATCATTTCACGCCCATAACCAGCAACATAACATTGACCGCAAAATGGAAACCAAAACCATTCACAATTAACTTTAATGCCCAAGGCGGCACCGTTAACCCTGCAAGCAAAACAGTGTTATATGGAGAACCCGTTGGACAACTGCCCACACCAACAAAATACGCCTTTGAATTTAAAGGCTGGTTCACGGAAGAAGATGGAGACGGAATCAAATACGAGGCAAGCACGCTTTACACAGACCCATCAACCACAATCCTCTATGCACATTGGGATTTTATCAAAGGCACAGTCCCAACTGCCTCAATGCTCAACTACCCAACCCTAAGCGGTCTGGTTTATAACAGCCAGCCTATAAGTCCTGTTATAGTTCAACAAAGAGAAAATGTATTCGGAACACTTGGAACAATAACCACGTTATACAACGGAAGTCCAAACCTACCCAAAGATGCAGGAATTTATACGCTGTCCGTGTCCATAGCCGCAAGCGAAGACTACGCCTCCGCAACCATTTCGCTATTCAACTTTATAATAGGTAAAAGCAACGTAGTGATAACTGTCATTAGCGCTAAAGCGGAAAATAAAGAATATAACGCAGATAGAGCCGCTATAATTTCAAACGTTGTCTTTGACGAATCAAGCTTGTTCCTGGGTGATAATGTTTCTTCAAGCGATTATTCCATCAATGCAAACTTTTTCTCACAAAATGTAGGAGAAGATATTGAGGTGAACGGAGTTGTTCACTGGCTTTCTAACGGGCCTTTATCCCAAAATTACATGATTGAATCGACAGCCTTTACCACAAGCGCAAACATAACGCGGGCAACAGGTTTTTTAATGATAAACGCACCGGAAAAATATGAGCTTTCAAACCCGGTAAAACCAAGCATATTGCACAAAAATTCATTCGTTAAAGATGAAGATATTATTTGGGAATACAAAAGAGAAGAAGATGCGGAATTTTCTACAAATCTGCCAAACAGGGTTGGAAACTGGATTGTGCGTGCAACGCTTGAAGAAACAGAAAACTACACAGGAGCAGTAGACCAAGCAACGTTCCCCGTTTCAAGAGGAGATGCAACAACCGTTATACACAACATTGAGTTTGAAGAAACAGGCTTAACGCGTGATGCCGCTTTGAGCGGAACGTTGCGGCATTATTTTGTTGCGAGCGCAGAGCTTTGCAATATAGAAGATGTCACAATTCAAATAACAGTGGTTGAACCGGATATAGTGCTTAGTTTAGGCAGCATTCCTCAAAAGGGCGAACCGGATAAAGACGGGTTTATTTACTATGAATTGCCATTTAGCTTTGGCAAACCCGGAGTGGATACCCTGTTTTATTCTCTGCTCTCTAGAGATGGGATTTACGTTGAAAACGACACCATTTTAATAGAAACTCCGGTTCCATTTGAAAATGTATCCGGGCAAAAATGGAACAATGTTTTGTTTATAAACAACAACCCGCAAACAAATGGCGGTTATGATTTTTCAGAATTCAAATGGTTCAAAAACGGAAGTGCGGTAAGCGAAATGCAATTCTACTCCGCAGGCCCGAGCAGCACAGATGTTCTAAATCCAAACGATGTTTTCACAGTCACCATGCACACAACAGACGGCATGAGAATTTCAACTTGTAAAGGCAGTTCAAAAAAAGAGACTGAAACCGCATCCAAATCTGCCTACACAAAACAAGTGCTTGGCGTTAATGGGAAAACTGCAAACCATAATGCAAAAATTTACAACAGCAAAGGCGAACGCTCCAAAGGAACCGCAGCAGGAGTCTATATTATTAAAAGAATGGAGAATTGAGAATTGAGAATTGAGAATACCCTTCCTGCTTTGAAATACGTTGGTAAATCTCCGAAGGTGAGTTATTATTTTTGCAAAAAGAGCCGCTATTTGTGGAGTTATTCTCCATTCTCAATTCTCAATTCTCAATTAAAAATTTCGCTTTGCATCCTTCTCTTAGCAACGTCGCTCTTTGCCGCGTCTTACGAGTTTGATGTGCATTATGGTCTTGGGGTTTCTGAACTTTCGTTTAACAGTGTTCCGGGGGTTGCGTTCACAATTTATCCTATTAAAAATTTTGGATTCTCAGCGGGACTTGAATATTCATGGCGAGGAAAAACAAAAACAGGTGCACACAGCGGAGAAAATCCCATAGCACTGGACAACGAAGGTGACCAGTTTATTTTGAGATACTCAGTGGATAAATATAAAGAAGAATTGCACGGACGAATTATGCAAGTTCCCCTTTTGTTTAAATATAGCAACGATTTTTATTATAGCGCTGCGGGCGTTAAAATAGGAACGGCTCAAAAAGCAGGCGCAGATATTAGCTATAAGGGATTAAAAACGGAAGGTTATTACCCCGATTACAATCTACCCCTTTCCGAACCGTTCTTCCAAGGTTTTGGCGAGCATAAAGACAGCACTTTCAAAACGAATAATTCAACAAAAACCTTGTTTATGCTCACTTTAGAAAGCGGAGTAAAATTCAAGTTAAGCGATTTTACTGTGCTCACAGGCGTATTTGCAGACTATTCCCTCAACAAAGCTTTTGATAGAACCCTGCCACCGCTAATTGAAAGAGTGGAAAATAAAAACGGAGCAAGCATTGCAGGAAATGATACTTGGAAATCTTGGCGCCCTTGGAGTGTTGGTGCTATGGTAAAGTTATCGTTCTCATTCGATTTGCACGAACAAGCGCCCGAACCATTGCCAGAGCAGCCAGAGCCTCCTCCTGAGAAACCCATAAAAGACGAGGTGAGAGGCCATAGCATTGTTGTGGAAGCAGATGTTCCGCCACCACCGATTCCTGTGCCGCCTAAACCGCCTGCGCCTGCACCGGTTGTTGCAGAACAAGTATTCCGAGTTCCGCCACTCCCGTCTTTTCTTTTAAATAAAAAGCCGAATTTTGTGTTTAATTACCCCGAAACCCGCACAAGCCCAAGCGACTCGCTCCACATGGCGCTGGTAGAACAAATAGCAGACACTATGAAAGCAAATAATTTGCAGCTTCATTGCGTTGGTTACTCGGAAAAACTGCTCTCCGAATCCTTAGCCTACGAAACCGCTTTGCAACGTTCCATACGGATACGTTATGCATTAACTCGTTTCTATGGCGTATCGGAAAACCGCATTCATGTCTATTCTCAAGGCTCAAAAAAAGATGGCTACAGAAGAGCGGAGTGTTTTATTCTACCGCCACGGTAGCAGGGCTAACGCACTAATCTAATATCTTTTTGTTAGTTTGGATAACCTGCGTGAAAATAGTATAGAGGTTGATGAGGTGCTGGCAGATTCGATTATACTATTCTTTTCGTTATAGAGATTGGAGTAAAGAAGCGTTAATGGATTCTGCGGAAAGTTTAGTTTCATGAAAACGCTTTATTTTGAGTGTAATATGGGTGCTGCCGGTGATATGCTGATGGCAGCCTTGCTTGAATTGCATGATAATCC
>JAITUM010000071.1 GCA_031286305.1 Candidatus Fibrimonadaceae bacterium
TAAGCACCATTTACCTCTATAAGTTTCCGAGCTTTACCTTTGCCAGAATTTAAGTCTGCAACAGCTTTTCGCAGTCTCGCTTGATTTGCTTCGGTATAAAAAGGGTCGCTTGAAATTTCAAAAGGTATTTTGCCTAGCCTCACGACTGTTTTTGCAAAAATTGTAAAGGCTGTTGTCATATTAAGCCCCATATCTTTAAAAGTCTGCTCGCTTTGCTTTTTAAGCTTTGCATCCATACGAATTGTAACAGTAGCACTCATACATTGTTCTCCGTTTGTTATTACAAATATAGAAAATTATTTTCTACCTTCCCCACCATGTCAAAAACAATCGATTTAGCAACAATAGCAGCTACGCTGCACTGGTGGCTCTTTGAATAATCAAGAGAAAAATACAGTTTCCAAAATTATTAAAATATACTGCCGCTCAATACATAAACAGCAGGCGCTCTGCGCAGATTGCGTTGAATTGGAAAGTTATGCTCACAAGCAGTTGGAGCGTTGCCCGTTTGGAGAAAGCAAGCCCACCTGCAAAAAATGCACAATTCATTGCTACAAACCACAGGAGCGCGAAAAAATACGGAAAGTGATGCGATTTGCCGGATGGCGAATGTTATTTCGGCATCCGATAGATGTGATTAGACACCTCCTTTAAAGTTGGATTGGTTGATGGGGTAATGTTTTTACATCACTTACTATAGAAAAACCACTACCCCAATCTCCAACCATAATCAGCATGATACACCATCAGCTTGCTCATTCCGCCATCAATGGTGATATTTTCACCGCTAATAAAACCCGCTTTGCTGCTGCAAAGATACAACACCATCTCGGCAATATCTGCCGGCATACCCACACGCCCAACCGGATGCTGATGCTTATCCGGCTCGGAATGCTCCGGGGTTTTGGCAGTGTCAATCCAGCCCGGGCTGATACAGTTCACTCGCGCTCGACCGGCAAGGCTAACTGCCATTGCGTGGGTTAAGGCAACGATGCCGCCTTTGGCAGCCGAATAACTTTCGGTATCGGGTTGCGATTGGAAAGCTCGCGTAGAAGCAATGTTTATAATAGCGGCATTCGGAGCAAGCAGATTGTTTTGAAGCAACAGGCTTGTCAAATAATATGGTGCAGTTACACCAACTCGCTGAACATACTCAAAATCCTCGTAGGAACATTCAGAAAGCAATCCGCGACGGCCAATACAAGCATTGTTTATAAGGCAATCTACAGGTTGCGTTAAACTGCGAACAAACTCTTTCAACTCAAACTCTTCTGCAATATCTCCGTAAAAAAAGCTGATATTTGGCAGTCTTTCGTCTGCCGTTTTGTCCACATCAATCGCAGTAACTGTCGCACCCTCTCGCAAAAAGGCTTCGGCAATGCATTGCCCAATACCATTCGCGGCGCCCGTAACAACTGCATGTTTATTTGCAAATTCCATAACCTTGCTCTCCCATTTCGGGTAAATATTTGCGCTTCATGTAATATAACATAGCAAATTGCAGATTTCCGCATGATTTCGTTGAGGAGTTTGACGAAAAAAACGGCAATTTCTTTTAAGTAGTGGAAGCTCTTGATTTTGTTTTATTCTTGAGAGCCAAAGTAAAGAATAATAAATCCTTTTTTTGAGTTAGGGAGAAGCCTCTCCCTCGCCGCTACTTCGTGCGCGGCTACCCTCTCTAGCCTAGGTTACCTGCTTTTATTACCATACGCAACCCCACGATTGTACAAGGATTACCTCCTCATTGTTTGAATTTTTGAGACTCAACCACCTGGCTAAACAGTTTGGCGGCAAACTCATCGCGCTCCAAATCACTCGTTTTAAGAATGTTTATCGTGATTTCGCCTATACCCGCTATTTCTGCCGTTTCCATATCTATCAAACGAACCGAAAGATTGTCGAAATCTTTTATGTACTCAATTATGCACACGTATTTAACGCCAGACTGAATACCTAAGCGCTTTATCTGCTCACCATCAACAGAGCCGCTCCTTTGCGTTCGCATTTCAGTTGCTACTTCTCTTAAAAAAGCATCGTTCCGTTCTACTACTGTGAATTGTGTGCTCCATACAAAATTATTTAACATTTTTGTCCCGAGCATCTTCTTTTCAGTATCCTTTAGTGCGGTACTTGCGACATATATTGCTGTTTTAAGCTTTGCGCCCTGATTGGCTATTTCTTTGGAATGCTTGTAATATTTTTCTGTAAAGTTCCAGGCTACCTGGCTAAAAAGCTCATCTGCAACCTTCCAATTTCCCACTCCTATATTCTTTAAATCTATGTTTACCTCACCCGCACCAGCAACCTCTGCGGTCTCCGTGTCTATTAAACGGGCATTGATGACTGTATAACCAAAAGCCTCGGTAATATCTAATACATACACAAATTCGGCACCCGCCTGTTTACCCAAACGACTGATTTGGTCGGCATTCACAGAACCGCTTCTTTGCGTTTTCATTTCCTTTGCTATTTCCTGCAAAAATACGTCGTTTCTTTCAATGACCATGAAATAACCACTTTGAACGAAACGTGTTAGCGCGCGTGTTTCTAACATTTTCTTTTGTGGATCTGTCAATCTGCCACTGGATATGTATATTGCTATTTTATGTCTTAGACCGCTTAGCGGTTTTAAGGGCTCTTTTTCAAGAAGCGGAAAGGCTTGGGGAAATCTTTTTGAATCAATACGGAATGCTTCTTTCCAAGAAGCAAGGGCAAGACCGAGATTGCCTCTGATGTAGTGCACATTGCCGAGACCATTTAAAGCACCCGCGGCGGCAGTGTCAAATTTAAACGAAGTAGTATAATCTGCGAAAGCACGGGCAATATCTCCTTTTTTATAATACGCGTGGCCACGATTACTAAAAAAAGAACTTTGAGTATAGTAAGCGTTGCGTTTTTCGACTATGAGATACGGTTTAGCTTCGGACCATTCAGCAAGTACGGCGTTAAAATCTGCTATGGCCAAATCGTGGTCATCTTTGGCGTTATACGCAAAAGCACGGCTAGCTATAGCAGAGTAATAATCGGGTTTGATTTTTAGCGCAGCGGTATAATCCGCTATTGCGCGGTCATAGTCACCCTTTTCAGAATACACATCACCGCGAGCGGTTAGTATATTGGGTTCGTCCGGTTTAATTTTGAGCGAAGCAGTATAATCTGCTATTGCTTTATCATAATCTTTTTTACGAGCATAAACATCACCACGATTATCTAAAGCTAAGCGGTAATCGGGTTCAAAATTGAGTGCTGTGGTATAATCCTTTATGGCATCATCAAAGTCACCTTTTTGAGAATATGCTAAAGCACGATAATACAGAACTTCCTTATCAGCGGTGTAAATCTTGAGTGCAGCGGTGTAGTCCGCTATTGCTTTGTCATAATCTCTTTTCATGTAATGTGCATAGCCACGGTTGAATAGAAATATATTATTGGAGGGACTAATCTTGAGTGCAGCGGTGTAGTCCGCTATTGCTTTATCGCGCTCGTTCTTGCTGAAATATGCATTGCCACGAAGGTTTAGAATTTCTGCGTCGTTAGGTTCTATCTTTAGTATAGCGTTATAATCCTCAATAGCTAAATCATAGTCTTGATTTTTAGTATACGCTTTAGCGCGTTTGGCTAAATATTCGCGATTATAATTCAAGTAATCATCACGAGTAATAAACTCCTCAAAATAATCGGACAAATTTATAAGTGCAGTGCTGTAATCTGCAATGGCTCGAATATAATCGCCCTTCTCATAATATGCATCGCCACGTGGAAAACGAACTTTGTAGCCAAAAAAAATAGGTACCCCTATATTAAATGCTTCGTTATAGTCTTCAATAGCCTTATCAAAGTAACCTTTTTTGCGATATGCATTACCACGGTTTATTCTGACATGGTAGTCAAGGAAATCACCTGATTCATCAAGCACAATTATAGTGCTATAATCTTCTATGGCCAAGTCAAGGTTGCCGTTCTGTACATATGCATGAGCGCGACCATTTAATATATTGCGGTTATAAGGGGCAATCTCAAGCGCAGCAACATAGTCCTCAATGGCTAAGTCGTATCTCCACCTTCCTTTATATGCGGAAGCTCGATTAGAATATGCTGATATCAATTCTTTACGAACATCTTCATTACTCGACTTAATCTTGAGCGCAGCAGTAAAATCCTCAATGGCTTGACCATATTTGGCTTTTTTGTTATTGTAATGATTATGCGCTTTGCCACGATTGAATAAATATTCGAACTCATTCGGCTTAATCTTGAGTGCAGCGGTAAAGTCTGCAATGGCGTTGTCATAGTCGAGCTTTTGGATATATGCCCTGCCGCGATTGTTTAATATTACATGGGATGAAGGACTAGCCTTGAGTGCCGCAGTGTAATCGTCAATGGCTCGGCTATAGTCGCGTTTTGCATGATACACAATAGCACGGCGGTTAAGCGCGTTATGGTCATTCGGCTTAATCTTAAGCGCAGCATTAAAATCTGCGATAGCCTTATCATATTCTCTTTTTTCGTAATGCGCCCAACCACGGTCATACAATGTTTTGAAATCATCCGTGTTGGCATAAGCCATTGACAGCACGAAAAAACACAGGCACAGTGATATGATGTTTTTTTTCATCATATCATTTCTCTAATGTTATTAATAGTTTCTCTATCCAGCCCTTCTTTTCTCAACTCTTCGATTGTTTTTTCTACAAACCCGGGAATCTCTCTTAACACTTCGTTCGCTTGCGTATTGCGCCAAGTAGAGTATAAGTCTTGAATATCATCTCCGACCACCAAAGACATTTGCTGTTTTTCTTGCAACAAAGAATATACTTCTTCTTGATGTTTTTGATATAATGCCTCTATGGCGGCAAAACCAATATCCATCTTTCGTGCAAGCTCATCGGGCGCTTTTATAAAATCATCAATGGTTCTTTGGTAAAAAGAAATAAATTCGTTGTCATCTAATCCTTTAACCGTACTCAATATATTCCCCACAGTAGAGGCTGCGCCAAAAGTAACCGTATCAAGAGCCGCTTGAACAACTCCTCTCACAAAATTTTTGATAAACTCTACACCCGCCGAGCGTGACATTAACTTTTGCCATCTGGCAAAAGTATTTCTGTCTGCTAATAATTGATATAGCACACCAATACTGTCTAAATCATCTTTTACTGATGCTATAGCGTTGGTAATAGATTTCTCTAGCTTTTGTTCTAGAGATTTTTTTTGTTTGGGAGTATATATATCTGGCAATTTTTCACTAACTTCATTAAATGGAGTATATAGCATTGCAAATATCATTTCTCTAAAATCTGTAAAATCATTTTCTAAATCGGGAAAATTTATTTTGCCAAAAGATTGACTAAAAATATTGACAATTTCTTTTGATTTTGACTCTTCACCAATGTTGTTAATGTTGTTAATGCTGTTTATAAACTCAGCGGTATTTCTATGTATGGGGTTTAAATATGGCATTGTGTGTATAACCTTACGATAAAAAAACAACAAATCAGAAGTATCTTTTCTCATTTTTAAAATAATGGGAATACTGTTTTTATGATTTGTTAATATGTTATTAAGCCTTTCAATCTCATTTTTAAGATTGAGAATATCGCTATTAAGCCTTTCATTCTCGTTTTTAAGATTGAGAATACCGCTATTAAGCCTTTCATTCTCATTTTTAAGATTGAGAATATCGCTATTAAGCCTTTCATTCTCGTTTTTAAGATTGAGAATATCGCTATTAAGCCTTTCAATCTCTAGTTTCTTTTTGCTTTTTATTAAAGCAAATGCCAAGAATGCTATCGCTATTCCCATAACGATAACTGCGAATATTGCCACTTGTGCTACGTTTTCCATAATGAGCTCCTTTTTTAATTGTTTCTATGGATATAAACTTTCAATTTCCTTTACCAATTTTCGGGCGACAGTGCCAAAGCAAGCGCAAAGCCTGCCGCTACAAGAATAGATTTTGTCTTATTCATATTATATCTCCTTTATGTTGCTTACTCTGTTTTACCGATTTTCAGCTTTCCTCACATACCAAAAAAGGTAGGTTTTTGTTATACCCAAAATATAGAAAAAACCTGCGTTCTTGTCAAGTTTTCGAGGGTTAAAAACCTAGGTTCACGACAAGATAAAACTTGTTATATGCTGTTTTTTCCGTTAAAACTCCGAAATTAGCCCAAAAACGTGGCTTTTTCATTCTAAAAAACCTGCAAATTTTGTAAATTTTGATTCAGACAATAGGCGAAATCCACTCAAAAAGAGGGTTTTTCTGTCGATCAGTGCTCGGGCTACCGGCAAAGGATAGCGAGGCTGCAAGGATTAAAAAAAGGAAAAAAGAGCTGCCGTTTATATTAGAATGTTTCAATCTGTTCATAATAGTTAATATAGAAAAGATGGATTTATGATGGGGTGAGGTAAAAAAAATCAAAACCTCCAGCCCAAAAAGGAGCTGATAAAAAGCCCATTACCTATTTTTTCTATCCTGTCGCCATTGTATATTTCTCTGCCTTCAAATGAGTATCCGCCACTCAGTCTCAGAAATGAGGCATCAAAAATGCCATACGCAGAAAAATAATTTACTTTATAAGATTCTTCTCTTTCGGATAAAGCAAACCTGAAATTACTATTTCTAAGCCCCAAGCCAACCCCGGCAAAATCTCCCATCTTTGACTCTTTGGAAAAAAAACGATACCATAAAGTGTTATCAAAAGATATGTCCCTTGCACTACGAATATCAAAAGGCTCCATCACTGAAGA
>JAITUM010000092.1 GCA_031286305.1 Candidatus Fibrimonadaceae bacterium
TCTTTGTTTTATTAATTGAAAATGGAAAATGGAAAATGGAAAATTGAAAATGGGTTTGTAGTAGTCAGTAATTTAAGATTTAAAGCGGCTAATGACTAAAGACTAACGACTAATGGCTAACTTTGTGTCCCTTTGTGAAAAAGCCTTTGTGTTACTTTTATATAACTAAAATCATATCTTGTTGTCTGTGTGCGGTAGATATTTGAGAATGATTAAATCTAAAATCTAATTTAATCTTAACTTTCTGCGCAATTCTTCAATTTCTCTTTCTTTTGCTGCAAGGGCGGCTTGTGCTGCTTCTTTTTCGGCTTGTGCTGCTTCTTTTTCGGCTTGTGCTGCTTCTAAATCAGCCTGAAGACGGTCGCGTTCGGCTCTTCCTTCGGCTTTGCCTTCGGCTTTGCCTTCGGCTTTGCCATTCACTTTAGCGGCATGTATCGTACTATTATGTCTCCACGTTGCATACTGCTCTGCTTCGTATTCTGCAAATTCTTTGGGCGTCATCTTTAATGTGTCTAACCTTTTGCCTGCTTGCTGTATCCCTGCCGCTGTGAACTCGCTTTTGACGGTCGAAGTCTTAAGTACATACACCCACTCATCAAACTTAGTAACTATCTTTTCTTCAAACATATTTGGCAATATCAGATAGTATTCGGGATGAATATGACGACGCGGTGCATTCGGGTCAAGACTTTGCGAAAAAGGCATGGTTTCGTCATAGTGTATGCCGGTAAGTTCGTTCAGATTTCCATGAAAAACGTATTCTTCCTTTGCACCCATATTATAGTAAGATATGTTGATTGAATAGACTTTATTAAAGTCAAATACAGGAGTACCTTTCGGTACCTGCTCTACAACCGCCTTACTGGCATTGTATATTGCTTTACCAAGGAAGTCTTTCATCTCGTCGTGCTGGAATTCAAATACGGCTAATTCGCCATCGTCAAACTTCGCCTTTACGTCTAAGCGATTTGTCTTACCATCCTTACCGAAAGGGTTTCCTTCGCTTTCAAGAATTTCAAGAACTGTAACATTCCTTTCTAACAGTTCTGATAAAAAGCCGCTCAAAATGTCGAAATTAGCCTTGTCGCGAAATACAGTCTTGAGAGCGTAATCAAAAGATATTATGGTGCGTTTCATGATTGCGAAAAATAATTAAAACAAACTTCAAATTTTACAGCCGCAAAAGTAGTAATAACAAATTAAATACGCAAGTCCTTTTGAAATAAAAAATACAATATTTTCAATTAATTGTTGCTCTTTGTTTTATTAATTGAAAATGGAAAATTGAAAATTGAAAATGAGTTAGTAGTTTTCAGAAATTTAAAATTTAAAGCGACTAACAACTAACGACTAAAGACTAACAACTAACTGTGAGGCTGTCTCAAAAGCATGACAGCCTCTTTTTTTTGTGTATTAAAAAAAGAATTTGTATCTTTGTGCCTTAATATTAAATATATACATTATGTCAAGTATTATTTTTAAGCAGTATAATCAGGGTCAAATTTGTATGTTTCCTGTAAGTTTGGATGATAAAATTCCGCTTGATGCCCCTGTTCGTCTTGTTAACCAAATAGTTGACAAACTTGATATTAGAAAGGTTATAAAAACCTACAAAGGAGGTGGTACTAGCAGTTATCATCCCCGTATGATGCTCAAGCTTGTTCTTTATGCCTATTTGAACAACATTTATTCATGCCGCAAAATTGAAAAACAAAATCTTGAAAACATTCATTACATGTGGCTTTCCGGTCAGCAAGAACCTGACCACAATACAATAAACAGATTTCGTTCCACTCATCTTAAAAACACTATCAACCAAATATTTACACAAGTAGCTATTATGCTTGTAGAAATGGGTTATTTGAGTTTAGATGTTGTTTATACCGATGGCACGAAGATGGAATCTCGAGCAAATCGCTATACTTTTGTTTGGCGTAAAACGGTTGAAAAAAATAAAGCAAAACTAGAGGCTAAAATTTTAAAAGTATTAGAGCAGATAGATGATGGCATTGCACAGGATAATCAGTCTGACGACGAGCCTCCCACTCCGATAGATTCCAAAGAGTTGCAAAAGCGCATTGCTGAAATCAACCGTGAGAATCTTTCAAAGGAAGATAAAAAGGCTGTTAAAATACTGGAAGAAAAACATTTGCCAAAACTACAGGAATATGAAGATCATTTAAAAACACTTGGCAAGCGCAATAGTTACTCAAAGACTGACAAAAGTGCTACTTTTATGCGTATGAAAGATGATCATATGAAAAACGGTCAACTTAAGCCCGCATATAATGTGCAAGTTGGCACTGAAAATCAATTTTTTACACATTTTGATTTTTTTCACAACCCAACTGATTTTCTTACCTTTATACCTTTTAACAACGGCTTTAAAGAACGTTATAACAAAATGCCGAAAAAGGAAGTTGCCGATGCGGGATATGGTAGCGAAGAAAATTATGAGTTTATGAAAAATAATGGTATTGAGGCATTTGTAAAATATCCGCTATTTCACGCAGAGCAAAAAAAGAAATACAAAAATAATGTTTTTCTTGCCCAAAACCTGTGTTATAACGCAGATGAAGATTATTTTGTTTGCCCAATGGGACAGCACATGAAAAAAATCGAAAACTCAACACGAAAAACCGAAAATGGATATATCTCAAACATAACGATTTATGAAGCACAAAATTGTAATGAATGTCAACTTAAATCTCTATGTTACAAACATGAAGACAACCGCAGAATAGAAATCAATCACAAGCTCAACCAATACAGGCAAAAAGCACGAGAACTACTCAACTCCAAAGAAGGTCGGTTTCACCGTAGGCAGAGACCAATAGAACCAGAGTCGGTTTTCGGGCAAACAAAAGCTAACAAGCATTACTATCGCTTCAGGCACTTCGGAAGAGACAAAGTTAAAATGGATTTTGCAATATTTGCAATTGCATTCAATATCGGAAAAATGTACAATAAAATACAAAATACACCTAAAAACCATCGAAAACCTCCTGTTTTTACTGAAAAAGTGTTCTTTTTTGTGCTTGTGGTAAAATTATGCGAAATAAAAAACAGAAAACTCGAAAGTTTTGCAAAGTTTAGCAAAATTGCCGCTTAATTAAAAAAGAAAAATATGGGCTTTTGAGACAGCCTCCTATTTCTTCTAATGTTTCAACCATACGTTCATACGTTCTAATAGGCAGTATTACCGAAACTTTTTTCCCTGCT